>JASHTK010000050.1 GCA_030040575.1 Gammaproteobacteria bacterium | reverse complement strand
GCGCGCGACGCACCGGCGCGGACCGCCGAGCCGGCCCCGCCGAGCGATGCGCTCCCGGCGGGCGCCGAAGCGCGCCCCGGCGGCTGATGCCCACGGGGGATTCCCCCGCCTCGTGCACGACCCGCCCCCTTCCCGCCGGGGTCGCTCGCCTCCCCGCACCGGCGGCTCGCCCGGTCACTTGCAACCGCGCCGCTGCGCCCATATCAGTGTTCAAGCCCCGGAGGGCAAGGAGTGACCCGTGAGGTCGATCAATCGCATCGCCTGGATGTGGGATGATGCTCTGCAGGCCCTCGAGCAGGCCGAGCGGCTGCAGCGGCAGTTCTGGGGCTTCGGTGCCCGGGCGGCCGAGCCGCTGTGGGAGCCTCCGGCGGATATCTTCGAGAGCGAGACCGAGATCGTCGTGTCGCTCGCCCTGCCGGGCGTCCGTCCCGAGAGCGTCACGGTTCAGATCGCCGCAAACGGGCTCGTCATCGGCGCGGAGCGCCCGCCGCCGCCGGAGCTTGCGACGCTGCGGGTCCGGCGGCTCGAGATTCCCTACGGTCGCTTCGAGCGCCAGCTCGAGCTTGCGGTCGGGCGCTACGTCGTGATCGAGCGGCGCATCGCGGACGGCTGTCTCACGCTGAGACTCGCAAAGGAGTAGCGGATGGCCGACGAGACGGTGGAGCTCCTCATCCTGCCCGTGCGGGACGTCGTCTTGTTCCCGGGCGTCGTGCTGCCGATCGCGGTCAATCGGCCGCGCTCCACCGCGACGGCGCAGGAAGCCGTGCGCACCCGCAGCCGGATCGGATTCCTGCTCCAGAGACCGGGAGCCCCCGAGGATCCCGGCCCCGACGACCTGTACCGCGTCGGGACCGTCGCGAGCATCGCCCGCTTCGTCACCGCGCCCGATGGGGTCCATCACCTCATCTGCCACGGGGAGCAGCGCTTCGAGGTGAGCGAGTTTCTCGCGAGCGACCCGGTCGTGAAGGCGCGCGTGGTGCTGCGCTCGGATCCGGACACGGCGAGTGCGGAGGTCGAGGCGCGCGCGCTCTACCTGCGCGACCGCGCCGTCGAGGCGCTGCAGCTGCTCCCGCAGCCTCCGGTCGAGCTGCTCGGCACCATCCAGTCGATCAAGGCGCCCGGAGCGCTCGCCGACCTCGTGATCAGCGTGACGGACGCGGAGGCGGCCGACAAGCAGCAGATTCTCGAGACATTCGATCTGGCCGGCCGTCTCGATCGGGTGATCGGGGCGCTCTCCAAGCGCATCGAGGTGCTCAGGCTCTCGCGCGCCATCGGCGAGAAGACCCGCGAGGCGCTCGATGAGCGCCAGAGGGAGGCGGTGCTGCGCGAGCAGCTGCGCCAGATCCGCCGCGAGCTCGGCGAGGAGCCCGAAGGCCCCGCCCTCGAGGTGAAGGAGCTCACCGAGGCGATCGAGCGGGCCCAGATGCCGCAGGAGGCGCGCGAGCACGCCCTGCGGGAGCTGCGCCGCCTCGAGCGCATGCCGGAGAGCGGCGGCGAGCACTCGATGGTGCGCACCTATCTCGACTGGCTCGTCGCCCTGCCGTGGTCGGCGCTCGACCCGGAGAGCCTCGACATCGAGAGCGCCCGCCGGGCGCTCGATGCGGACCACTTCGGCCTCGAGAAGGTCAAGCGCCGCATCCTCGAGTTTCTCGCCGTGCGCAAGCTCAATCCCGAGGGACGCGGCCCCATCCTCTGCTTCGTCGGGCCCCCCGGAGTCGGCAAGACCTCCTTGGGCCAGAGCATCGCCCGCGCCATCGGCTTGAAGTTCGTCCGCGTGAGCTTGGGCGGCGTGCACGATGAGGCCGAGATCCGCGGCCACCGGCGCACCTACTTGGGGGCGCTGCCGGGCAACATCATTCAGGCGCTGCGCCGGGCGGGCACGCGCAATCCCGTGCTGATGCTCGATGAGGTGGACAAGCTCTCCGCGAGCATCCAGGGCGATCCGTACTCGGCGCTGCTCGAGGTGCTCGACCCGGAGCAGAACGCGACCTTCCGCGACAACTACATCGGGCTGCCGTTCGACCTGAGCAAGGTGCTCTTCATCTGCACCGCGAACGTGCTCGACAGCGTCCCTGCGCCGCTGCGCGACCGGATGGAGCTCATCGAGCTCACGGGCTACACGGAGGAGGAGAAGCTCGAGATCGCGCGGCGCTACCTCGTTCCGCGGCAGCTGAGCGCGAATGGGCTCCCCTCCGGCCGAGTGCAGCTCTCCGAGGAGGCCTTGAGGCGGATCATCGCCGACTACACGCGCGAGTCCGGCGTGCGCAGCCTCGAGCGGCAGATCGGCGCCGTGCTGCGGTCGATTGCGGTCGGCATCGCCTCGGGACACGAGGGACAGGCGGCGGTCGGCCCCGAGGACGTGGCGCGTATCCTCGGCGCGCCCCGCTACGCCGGGGAGATCGCGATGCGCACGAGCGTCCCGGGCGTCGCAACCGGCCTTGCCTGGACACCGGTCGGTGGGGACATCCTGTTCATCGAGTCGAGCCGGGTGCCGGGTAGCGGGCGGCTGATCCTCACGGGTCAGCTCGGCGAGGTGATGAAGGAGAGCGCCCAGGCTGCCGTCACGCTCGTCAAGGGCCAGGCCGAGCGGCTCGGCGTCGATCCGGCAGGCTTCGACAAGGTCGATCTGCACATTCACGTGCCCGCGGGCGCCATCCCGAAGGACGGCCCGAGCGCGGGGGTCGCGATCTTCACTTCGCTCGCTTCGCTTCTCTCCGGCCGCACCGTTCGCAGCGACGTCGCCATGACCGGGGAGATCAGCCTGCGCGGCCTGGTGCTCCCGGTCGGCGGCATCAAGGAGAAAACCGTCGCGGCGCAGCGCGCCGGCATCCGCACGGTCATCCTGCCGGCCCGCAATCGGCGCGACTACGACGAGATTCCCGAGAGCGCGCGGCAGCGCCTGCAGTTCATCTGGGCCGAGCGCATCGATGACGTCCTCGCGGCAGCGCTCGAGGGCGCCGGGGCCCGCCGCGCCGCGGCCGCCTGAGCGCCTCGCGCGGCGCCAACGAGGCGGCAGGGCGGCCCTCATGAGCACCCCCGGCGCCTTCGCGCCCTCGGGAATCATCACGCTCACGACGGATTTCGGGCTCGCGGATCCCTTCGTCGGCGTGATGAAGGGCCGCATCCTCTCCCGGTTCGCGGTCGCGCGGATCGTGGACCTCACGCACGAGATTCCCGCCCATCAGCCGCAAGTCGCCGGCTTCTGGCTCGCCCGCTGCTTCGAGGACTTCCCGGCCGGCACGGTGCACGTTGCGGTCGTCGATCCCGGCGTCGGCACCGATCGGGCGATCGTGTGCCTCCTCGCACGCGGGCATGCGCTGCTCGCGCCCGACAACGGTCTGCTCGAGCCCTGCCGCGCACGCGATCCGCGGTCCGAGATCGTCGAGCTCGCTCCGGCGGCGCTTGCCGCGCTCCACATTCACCGCGTGAGCTCGACCTTCCACGGACGGGACATCTTCGCCCCCGTCGCGGCCGAGCTCGCCGCGGGACGCTGTCCGCCTGCCGCGCTCGGGCCACGCCGCGAGCGCCTTGCGGCGGTGGACGCGGCAGTGCACTCCCCGGCGCCGCACTCCGCGGCGGTCCTCATCGGCTCAGTCGTGACGATCGACCGATTCGGCAACCTCATCACCGACCTCGACGCCGAGCGGCTCAAAGGGATCGCGGCCCCGCGCGTCTGCATCGCCGGGCGGGGCCTCCCGCTGCGGCGAACCTACGGCGAGGCGCATGCCGGCGAGCTCCTCGCTCTCGTCAATGCCTTCGGCGTGCTCGAGATCGCCGAGGCCCACGGCAGCGCGGCTGCCACGCTCGGGGTAAAGCCTGGGACACAGGTGACGGTCGAGGAAGGGGAGGAGCACTTGCTTGGCGGCGCGAATCGGCTATAGTTCGCCCTCCTGCCAGGCGCTACCGGGCGTTTTACTATTTGATTTAACTGGAAAAAATCGAACCTCGAACGATGTCTGAGCGCGACAACGAAAGCTTCGATCTGGACGACGAGTTCCTGACGCCCCCGGAGGACGGTACCGACTACGACCGCCTGCTCGACCGGGTGGACAAGCGGGTGCGCAACCAGGGCAAGCGCGGCAAGGCGGCGTGGAGCAAGCTCGAGGAAGTGCTCGCGGACCGCAAGCTCGAGAAGGACCTGCGCGACATCTACGACGACGAGGTGTAGGCCGCTCCGTTCGGGACACGCGCGGTGGCCGGGTCCACGGCGCCGCGAGGCGCCCTCACGCATCGAGGCACTGAAGTGGCACGCACGGATTCGGCGTGGGCCGTCCTGAAGTTCGGCGGCACGAGCGTCTCCTCGCTCGCAAACTGGCGCAACATCGCGAAGGTCGTTGCGGCGCGCCACGCCGGGGGCCAGCGCGTGCTCATCGTGCACTCGGCCCTCACCGGCATCACGGACCTGCTCGAGCGGCTACTCGAGTCGGCGCTGCGGGGTGCTCAGGGCGAGGTCCTCGCGAGCATCGAGGCGCGGCATCGCGCGCTCGCGACGGAGCTCGGCGTCGCGCTCGGACCTGAGATCGAGCGGCAGCTCGCCGAGCTCGCTCCGATCGCGGCGGGCGTCGCGCGGGTCGGGGAAGTGAGCGATGGGATCCGAGCGCGCGTCATGGCGGCCGGGGAGCTCATGGCGACCGACCTCGGTGCCCGCTACCTGCGCGGCGAGGGGCTGCCGGTCGAGTGGGTCGATGCGCGCACGCTGCTCACGGCCGAGGCACGGCGCGGCGCATCGGCCAAGGCAAGCGTGCTCTCGGCGACCTGCGGCTTTACGCCCGATCGGCAGCTCGATGCGCGGCTCTCCGGCCTCGCGCCGGTTCTCATCACCCAGGGATTCATCGCGAGCGACGGCGAGGGCAACACCGTGCTGCTCGGCCGCGGCGGGTCGGATACCTCCGCCGCGTATCTCGCGGCGAAGCTTCGCGCCCGCCGGCTCGAGATCTGGACCGACGTTCCCGGTATGTTCAGCGCGAACCCGCGCTCGACGCCGACGGCGCGGCTGCTGCGCGAGCTGCACTACGACGAGGCGCAGGAGATCGCGAGCAACGGGGCGAAAGTGCTGCACCCGCGCTGCATCCTGCCCGTCCGTCAGTACGGCATTCCGCTCCACGTGTACGCCACCCAGACCCCCGATCTCGAGGGAACGGTGATCAGCGCGGCGGCGAGCGAGTCTGCGCAGGTGAAGGCGGTGTGCATCAAGAAGGGCATCACGCTCGTCGCGATGGACAGCCCCGGCATGTGGCACCAGGTCGGCTTTCTCGCCGATGCCTTCCAGGTGTTCAAGGACCACGGCCTCTCGGTCGATCTTGTCTCCACGTCCGAGACCAACGTTACGGTCACGCTCGATCCGGCGGCGAACGCGCTCGACGCCGAGATGCTCGGGGAGCTCGTCACGGACCTCTCGCGGATCTGCCGGGCGCAGCTCATCGGGCCGTGCGCCTCGGTGAGCCTCGTCGGGCGCAACATCCGCGCCATCCTGCACCAGCTCGGCGAGGCGTTCGAGCTGTTCGCCGAGCAGAAGATCTACCTGGTGAGCCAGGCCGCGAATGACTTGAACTTCACCTTCGTCGTGGACGAGAGCCAGGGCGACCGCCTCGTCGATCAGCTGCACGAGCTGCTCATCCGGCCGGGTCCCGGCGACCGCGTGCTCGGGCCGACCTGGGAGCGGCTGTTCGCGCGGCAGGCGACGCAGGCGGCGCGCCCGCCGCCCTGGTGGTCGCGCAAGCGGGGCGAGCTCGCCCGGGCGCTCGGCGATCGGCCGGCGGCGTATGTCTACGATCTCGAGACCGTTCGGGAGGCGGCGCGCCGGTTGCGCTCGCTCGAGTCGGTCGACCGTGTGCTCTATGCGGTCAAGGCGAACCCGCATCCGCGGGTGCTGCGCGAGCTGCACGAGGCGGGTCTCGACTTCGACTGCGTCTCCCGCGGGGAGATCGAGCGGGTGCTCGAGGTGGCCGCGAGCGCCCGGGATCGCATTCTCTTTACCCCGAGCTTCGCGAGCCGGGAGGAGTACGCCTGGGCGCTCGAGCAGGGCGTGCGGGTGACGCTCGACAGCCTCTACCCGCTCGAGAGCTGGCGCGATCTGTTCGCGGGGCGGGCGGTGTTCGTGCGGGTCGATACCGGCATCGGCCGGGGTCACCACCGCCACGTGCGGACCGCCGGGGCGCACTCGAAGTTCGGGGTGCCGCTCGCCGAGCTCGACACGCTGGCCCGTCTCGCGCGCGAGGCGCAGGTGCAGGTCGTCGGCCTGCACGCGCACAGCGGCAGCGGGATCTTCGAGGTGTCGAACTGGGAGCAGAACGGGGCGCTGCTCGCGGAGCTCGCCGAGCGCTTCCCGGCGGTTCGAGTCCTCGACGTGGGCGGCGGCCTCGGCGTGCCCGAGAGGGCCGAGCAGCCGGGCATCGACCTCGAGGAGCTCGACGCGGCACTCGCGCGCTCGAAGGCCGCTCATCCGCAGCTCGAGCTCTGGCTCGAGTCCGGGCGCTACCTCGTCGCCGCCGCCGGCGTCCTGCTCGCGCGCGTGACCCAGGTGAAGACGAAGGGCGACCTCAAGTACGTCGGCGTCGCGACCGGCATGAACTCGCTCATCCGGCCGGCCCTCTACGGGGCGTATCACGAGATCGTCAATCTCACCCGGCTCGACGCCGCGGAGACGGAGCTCGTGAACGTCGTCGGCCCGATCTGCGAGAGCGGCGACAGCCTCGGACACGACCGGCTGCTGCCGGTCACCCGCGAAGGGGATATCCTCGCCATCGGCAATGCCGGCGCGTACGGGCATGCCATGAGCTCGCGGTACAATCTGCGCGAGCCTGCCGAGGAACTCTGCATCTGACGTGAAGATCCGCCGGTTGATCATTGGGGGAGCGCTGCTCGGTGTCGCAGGCGCCGTCGCCGCTGCCGCCGTGTACGTGATGCGGCTCGACCGCATGGTGGTGACCCAGTTTGAGGGTCGGCGCTGGACGCTGCCGGCCCAGGTGTACGCCGCCCCGCTCGAGCTGTACGTGGGACTGCCGCTCTCCGGCAACGACGTGGAGACCGAGCTGCGACGACTGGCGTATCGGCCCGCCACCGGCGACGTTCGCACCGGCACGTACCGGCGGGTCGGCGAGGAGATCGACGTGGGGCTGCGCGCCACGCGCTTCGCCGACGAGGCGCGGCCGGCGGGGCTCCTCTCCATCACGACGCAGGACGGGGCCATCACGGCGCTGCGCGATGGCACGGGACGTGCGCTGCCCATCCTGCGGCTCGATCCGCTGCTCATCGGCAGCATCTTTCCCATCCACGGCGAGGATCGCATCATCGTGACGCCCGCCGAGGTGCCGCCGCTGCTGCCGGCCGCGCTGAAGGCCGTCGAGGATCGTAATTTCGATACCAACCGCGGCGTCAATGTCCTCGGCATCCTGCGCGCGCTGTGGGTCGACATCCGCGCCGGTCGCTGGGATCAGGGCGGCAGCACGCTCACCCAGCAGCTTGCGAGGAGCTACTTCCTCTCCCCGGAGCGCACCGCCTCGCGCAAGATTCGCGAGGCGATCATGGCGATCGCGCTCGATGGGCACTTCGGCAAGGCGGATCTGATGAACGCCTACATCAACGAGATCCACCTCGGGCAGGATGGGGATCGGGCGATCAACGGCTTCGGATTGGCCTCCGAGTTCTACTTCGGCAAGCCCTTGTCGGAGCTCGACCTGCGCGAGATCGCCACGCTCGTCGCGCTCGTCCGCGGCCCCTCCTACTACGACCCGCGGCGCCATCCCGACCGGGCCTTGAAGCATCGCAACCTCGTGCTCGATGAGCTCGTCGAGCAGCACGTCGTGAGCCTGAGCGATGCGCGCCTTGCCGAGGCTCAGCCCCTCGGGATCACGGCGAAGACCGCGGGCGCCTACTATCCCGCCTACCTCGATCTGGTCCGCAGAACCCTGCGCAGCGACTACCGCGAGCAGGATCTCACCGAGGCCGGGCTCAAGGTGTTCACGAACCTCGATCCGCGGATCGAGGCCGACGCCGAGCGCGTCCTCGATCGCGAGCTCGAGCGGCTCGAGCGCACGCACCACCGGGCCGGGAGCGATGCCCCCCTCGAGGGTGCCGTGGTGGTCACCGAGCCGCAGAGCGGTGATGTGATCGCCGTCGTCGGCGGGCGGGATTCGAGCTACGACGGGTTCAATCGTGCGCTCGACGGCCGCCGGCAGATCGGCTCGCTCGTCAAGCCGTTCGTCTATCTCGCCGCCCTCGAGGGCGGACGCTACAACGCGACGACCATCGTCGATGACACGCCGATCCGCATCAAGCTCTCGAACGGCAAGCTCTGGCGCCCCGAGAACTACACGCGCGAGAACTACGGGCCGGTGCCGCTCGTGCGGGCCCTCGCCGAGTCGCTGAACGATGCGACCGTCAACGTCGGCATGGACGTGGGCCTCGACAACGTGATCCACGTGCTCGGCCAGCTCGGGATGGCCGAGGAGCCGCCCGAGAATCCCTCGGTGCTCCTTGGGGCCGTGGACTTGACGCCGCTCGAGGTGGCGCAGCTCTACGGAGGGCTCGCGAACGGGGGCTTTCGCACGACGCTGCGCGCGGTTCGCGCGGTCATCAGCGCCGACGGCAAGCCGCTCACGGCCTTCCCGGTCGAGGTGGAGGCCGCCGCCGAGGCCGATTCGGTGTACGAGGTGGACAGCATGCTCGAGCAGGTGATCGAGCGGGGCACGGGCAAGCCCGCGCGCGCCGTGCTGCCGCCGGGCCTCATCGTCGCCGGCAAGACGGGGACCTCCTCGGACTTGCGGGACAGCTGGTTTGCAGGCTTCTCGGGCGGGGATCTCGCCGTGGTGTGGGTCGGATATGACGACGACCGGGTGACGGGATTCACGGGCGAGAGCGGGGCGCTCTCGGTTTGGTCGCGCCTGATGGCCGGTATCGCGACGAGCTCCTGGAGTGCGCCGATGCCGGACTCGCTCGAGGAGGTGACCATCGATTATCCGACCGGGCTGCGCGCGGCGGCTCAGTGCTCGGATGACCTCGTGACGCTCCCGGTGCCGGCCGGAACGCGTCCGCCGCTGAAGCCCGGTTGCTTCACCGCCGCGATCGGCACGGCCGTGCGCAGCGCGGCGCAGAACG
>JASHTK010000049.1 GCA_030040575.1 Gammaproteobacteria bacterium | reverse complement strand
GCATCGCCGAGCGTCACGCTCAGCGTGAGCGAGCGGCCGCCGCGCCAGATCTGAAGCTTCGCGACCGAGCCCGGCTCGGACAGGCCGACCGCGGCGGCGAGCGATCCGTCGTCCGTCACCGCCTCGCCGTTGAACTTGAGGATCACATCGCCGGCCTTGATGCCCGCCCGCTCCGCGGCGCTGTCCGGCTCGACCTTCGAGACGAGCGCGCCGCTCGGGGCGGTGAGGTTGAACGAGCGAGCGAGCGCCTCGTTCACCGTCTGCACCTCGACGCCGAGCCGCGCGTGCTCCACCTTGCCGTGCGCGAGGATCTGCCGCTCCACCTCGGCCGCGACGTTGATTGGGATGGCGAAGGAGACGCCCTCGAACCCGCCCGTGTTGCTGTAGATCTGCGAGTTGATGCCGACGACGGTCCCGTGCTCATCGAACAGCGGGCCGCCGGAGTTGCCCGGATTGACGGCCACGTCCGTCTGGATGAACGGCACGTCGGAGTCGTCCGGCAGCGACCGCCCGATCGCGCTCACGATCCCGGCGGTGGCGCTCTCCT
The DNA here is from genome assembly GCA_030040575.1 of Gammaproteobacteria bacterium. Taxonomy (GTDB): domain Bacteria; phylum Pseudomonadota; class Gammaproteobacteria; order Steroidobacterales; family Steroidobacteraceae; genus JASHUC01. The sequence continues at coordinate 3,807 of JASHTK010000049.1, read as the reverse complement.
CCAGGCTGTACGGCGCGCCGAGCGCGAGCACGTAGTTGCCGACCTCGACGTTCGAGGAGTCCCCGAGCCGCACGGTCGGCAGATTCTGTGCCTCGATCTTGAGCACCGCGACGTCGGTCGGAATATCGAGGCCGACGACCTTGGCGCGGTACTCGCGGTGGTTCGCGAGCTTGACGGTCACGTGCCTCGCGTTGCGGACCACGTGCGCGTTCGTGAGGATGACGCCGTCCGGCCGCACGATGAACCCCGAGCCGAGGCTCTGCACGGGCACGTTGCGCGGCATGGGCAGCTCGCGGAAGAACTGGAAGAACGGATCGTCGCCGAACGGCGAGCGATCCCCGAGCGCGCCCTGATCGGCATCGGCGGGCTGCTCGATGCTCTCGGTCGTGATGGTGACGACCGCGGCCCGGTTCGCGGCGACGATCGCCGTGTAGTTGGGCGCGTAGGCGAGCGGGATCGGGGCAGCCGCGGTTCGCGCCGCGAGCGGCGCAGACACCGGCGCCGGGTCACTCGCGGCGCTCGCCGAGTTGAGCCACGCGGGCACGAGCCAGCCGGCTGCGGCGCCGCTTGCGAGCAGGCCGCTCGCGGTGAGAGCGAAAGTCGATTTCCTGAGCTCCATATCGGACACCTCTGGCGGATGGCCCTGGACGCTCAGCGTGCGGAGCGAGGCTTAAGGCAACCTTAAGGGGCCGCCCGCGGGCGCAAAGGCGACCGTCACTCGCAGCCCCTGCGGCTGCGCATCGCCGAGGCTCACCCGAGCGCCGTGGCGGTCGGCGATCGCCTTCACGATCGCAAGTCCGAGCCCCGTCCCCCCGTCGGCGGCATCGGGCCGGCGCACGAACCGGTCGAAGGCGCGATCGCGCTCGCTCGCCGGGATTCCGGGGCCCGAGTCCTCCACCTCGAGCACCACCGCGTGCCCGGGGTCTGCGGCGATCCGCACCCGCACCTGCACCCGTCCGCCCGGCGGGCCGTACCGCACGGCGTTGTCCACGAGATTGCGCACCAGAATCCTGAGCGCGTCCGCATCGCCGGTCACCTCCGCGCCCGGCTCGGCCTCGAGGCTCAATTCGACGCCGCGCTCGGCGGCGAGCGCGTGCACGTCGGCGATGCCCGCGCTCGCACTCGGCTCGAGCGCGATCCGGCCGAGCCGAGCGGGCGCGTCCTGCGGCTCGTTGCGCGCGAGGGTGAGCAACTGGCTCGCGAGGTGGGTCGCCCGGTCCACCGCCGCGCCGAGCTTCGAGCGCGCCTCGTGCCGAGCCGCCTCGTCGCGCGCGCGGTCGAGCAGCTGCAGCTGCAACGACAAGGCGGTGAGCGGCGAGCGCAGCTCGTGAGCGGCGTCGGCGACGAACGCCCGCTGCTTGTCGAACGCCTCGGAGAGGCGCGCGAGCAGGCGGTTGAGCTCCTCGACGAGCGGGGCCGCCTCCCGCGGGAGCCGCGGGGCGGCGATGGGCTCAAAGCTGTGCGCGTCGCGGCGCTGCACGTCGGCGGCGAGCCTGCGGAGCGGGGCGAGCCCGCGGCTCACGATCCACACCACCGCCGCGGCCGTCGTGACGAGCAGCAGCAGCAGCGGCACGAGCACGCGGAGCGCGGCGTCGCGCGCGAGCACCTCGCGCACCCGCCAGGGCTGCGCCACCTGGATGACGCCATCCGCCGTGTAGAGGCTGTACACGCGCCAGCGCTCGCCGGCGAGCCGCATGTCGGCGTAGCCGAGCACCGCTTCGGTGATGATGAGCCCGGGCGGGGAGGCGTAGTTGAGCGTGCCGTAGGGGCTCAGGATCTGGATGATGAAGTCCGAGCCGGTCGGGTGCGACGGCAGGATGATCCCGGGGCCGATCGCGGCCTCATCGCGCAGCGACAGCGCCATCTGGCGCAGCTGGTAGTCGAACAGGCTCGAGGTCTCGGCCAGCATGCGGTTGTAGGTGATCACGCCCGCCGAGATCGCCGTCGCCGCGACGAGGGCGAGCAATCCGGCGAGCAGGCGCGTGCGGATCGATCCCATGGCGCGCGGCGGCCTCAAGTCCTCGGCACGCAGTAGCCGACGCCGCGCACGGTCCGGATCGCATCGCTCCCGAGCTTGCGCCGCAGCGCGTGCACGTACACCTCGACGGCGTTGCTCTCGATCTCGCCGCCCCACCCGTAGAGCCGGTCCTCGAGCTGCGCCCGGGAGAGGATCGCCCCCGGCCGCAGCAGCAGCGCCTCGAGCACGGCGAACTCGCGCGCCGAGAGCGCGACCGGCTCCCCGTTGCGCGAGACCTCGTGGGTGAGCGGATTGAGGCGAATGCCGGCGTGCTCGATCAGGGGCTCGCCGCGCCCGGCGCCGCGGCGCAGGACCGAGCGCATCCGCGCCGCGAGCTCATCGAGGTCGAACGGCTTGACCAGGTAGTCGTCGGCGCCCGAGTCGAGCCCGGCCACGCGGCTTTGCACATCGTCCCGCGCCGTGATGATGATGACCGGCGCCGCGCTGCCGCGGCCGCGCGCCTCGCGCAGCACCTCGAGCCCGGGGCGCCGGGGCAGCGCGAGATCGAGCAGCACCATATCGAAGCCCGAGCTCTCGAGCGCCGCCGCGGCGCTCGCGCCGTCGCGGATCCAGTCGACGATGTGACCGTCCTGCCGCAAGGCGGTGCTCACCGCCTCGGCGATCATTCGGTCGTCCTCGACCAGCAGCACGCGCATGGCCGTGAGTCTACGCGCAAGCCGCGCCGGGAGCGGCGAGGGCCTCAACGAGGGGTCAGCTCCTCGCTCGCGACGAGGGTGCGAGGAGCGCTGCGGCGTGCCGAGCGCAGGGCTCGGCCTGCGCCGGGCCGCGGGAAGCTCAGGCCTGCGTGCTGACGAGGTTGCCCGTGCCCGTGCTCGGGCCCGTGCCGAGGTCCGCGGCGAGCGTGTTGAGGAAGCTCGCGAGCGTCGCGGGGTTTCCGCTCGATGCGCCGAAGGAGCTCACGAGGTTGTTGAAGCTCTGCTGCAGGGTAGACAGGGACGAGCTCGTCGAGGTCGCCGTGCTCGAGGCGGAGGTGCTGCTCGAGGACTGCAGCTGCTGGATGAGGCTCTGCAGGCCCTGCGCGATGTGAGCACCGCCGTGATGATGTCCGTGGCCGTGCGACCCGCCCCACTGGCCGGAGGTCGCCCCCGTGCCCTGCGCTGCGCCGGAGGCGGCGCTTTGACTCTGCAGCGCGGCGAACAGGCTCTGCATGAAGCTCTGCAGGGCTTGGGCTTCGCTCTGCTGGGTCGAGGAGGACGAGGCGGACGAGGAGGTCGAGGATCCCGTCGCGGACGTGGCGCTCGTCGACTGCGAGGCGCCCGTGATGCCGAGCTGCTGGAGCGCCTGCACGACGGCGCTCAGCAAGCCACCGCCTTGAGTGGAGGTGGTGGGAGTCGAGGCGAGCGTGCCGAGCCCGGCGGACGCGGTGCTGCTCGACTGATTCGTGCCGTAGAGCATCTGGGCGAGCAGGGTGCTCAACTGGGAAGCGCTGCCGATGGTCATGCCTCGAGTCTCCGTGGGCGCCAATCGCGTGCCGGGAGACACAGCAAGTTTCCGGCCAGATCCGCGCCCCATTCTGTGGAGCGCGTTGCAGAAGTGCGCGGTTTGCGCGCGAGCGGGCGCCGAGAGACCCTCGCGACCCACGCCGGCCCGCGCCGGCCCGCGCGCACCCGACCTTCAGTCGCGGTCGAGCTGGCCGATAAGGCTTGCAAATCGGGTCGCTTTGGTGTCGAGTGCCGCGCTCGTGGGTCGGGTGGAGCGACGAACGATGAGGCGTGCACGGGCGAGCGGCAAGCTCTCGCCGCCGGGCGGCAGGGGTATGCCGCCGCGCG
>JASHTK010000048.1 GCA_030040575.1 Gammaproteobacteria bacterium | reverse complement strand
GACTGCTCGCAGGGTTCGAGACGCCGGACCGCGGCAAGATCTACCTCGACGGCGAGGACCTGAGCGCGATTCCGCCCTACCGGCGGCCCCTCAACATGATGTTCCAGTCGTACGCGCTCTTCCCGCACCTGAGCGTCGAGAAGAACGTCGCCTTCGGTCTCGAGCAGGAGCGCTTGAGCCGGCAGGAGATCCGCGCGCGCGTCGGGCAGATGCTGGAGATCGTGAGGATGACCCCGTACGCCCCGCGCAAGCCCCATCAGCTCTCGGGCGGGCAGCGCCAGCGCGTCGCCCTCGCGCGGGCGCTCGTCAAGCGCCCGAAGCTGCTGCTGCTCGATGAGCCGCTCGCGGCGCTCGACCGCAAGCTCCGCGAGCACACTCAGTTTGAGCTGCTCAATATCCAAAAGCGCCTCGGCGTGACGTTCATCGTCGTGACGCATGATCAGCAGGAGGCGATGACGCTCGCCTCGCGCATGGGCGTGATGGACCACGGCCGGATCGTTCAGGTCGGCACGCCGGCCGAGATCTACGAGGCCCCCGCCACGCGCTTCGTGGCGGACTTCATCGGCTCGGTCAATCTCATCGAGGGGCGGGTCACCGAGGCACGGGAGGACGGGCTCAAGGTCGAGTGCGCCGAGCTCGGAGGAGAGCTGCGCATCGCCCGCGCGCCGGGCGCGCCGCTCGCGCAGCGCGGCGCGACGGTGTGGGTAGCGCTGCGACCCGAGCAGATCGAGCTCTCGCGCCGCGAAGCGGCGGCGCCGGCCCCGGCAGGCGCCACGGCGAGCGGGGTGCCGGGCGAGTCAATGAGGGGCATCGTCAAGGAGATCGGCTACCGGGGCGATGCCTCGACGTACCTGGTGGAGATCGCATCGGGGAAGCTGCTGCGCGTGACGCGCGCGAATGCGGCGCGCGACGCCGAGGACCGCATCGCACGCGACGATGCGGTCTCGCTCAGCTGGCACCGCACGAGCCCGCTCGTGCTCACCGAGTAGGCCTCGCCGTGGCGCGGCTCTCGAGTGCATCGGGACGCAGGCTCGTCGCGGGCGTCCCGCTCGCGTGGCTCGCGGTCCTGTTCCTCGCCCCGTTCCTCATCGTTCTCAAGATCTCCTTCTCGCAGATGCGGCTCGCCGTGCCGCCCTACGCCCCGCTCCTCGCCTGGCGCCACGGCCTGCCGGCGCCGCAGCTGCATCTTGACAACTACGCGTTCCTGCTCACCGATCCGCTCTACGCGAGCGCGTTCCTGTACTCGATCAAGGTCGCCGCCGTCTCGACGCTCGTGTGCCTCGCGCTCGGCTATCCGATGGCCTACGCCATTGCCCGGTCCAGCCCGGCGCGGCGCACCGTCCTGCTCATGCTCGTGATGCTGCCGTTCTGGACGTCCTTTCTGCTGCGCGTCTACGCCTGGATCGGACTGCTGCAGAGCGACGGGGTCATCAACAACGTCCTCCTCGCTCTCGGCCTCATCCACCGTCCGCTCGTCCTGCTGCAGACCGACTTCTCCGTCTATATCGGGATCGTCTACTCCTACCTGCCGTTCATGGTCCTGCCGCTCTTCGCGAACCTCGAGAAGCACGATCCCGCCCTGCTCGAGGCGGCGGCCGACCTCGGCGCGAGGCCGTTCACGCGGTTCCTGCGGATCACCCTGCCGCAGTCCGTGCACGGCATCGCGGCCGGAGCGCTGCTCGTCTTCATCCCGGCGATCGGCGAGTACGTGATCCCCTCCCTGCTCGGCCGCACGGATCAGCTGATGATCGGGCGGGTCCTCTCGGATGAGTTCTTCGAGAATCGCGACTGGCCGGTCGCGAGCGCGGTCGCGATCGTGATGCTCGCCCTGCTCGTCGTGCCGATCACGCTGCTGCAGCGCTTCGAGCGCCGCGAGCTCGAGGCGCGCCGGTGAGATCCCCGGGGTACTTCTCGCGCGCCGTGCTCGCAGCGGGACTCGTGTTCCTCTACCTGCCGATCCTCTCGCTCGTCGTCTTCTCGTTCAACAATTCGCGCTTGGTGACCGTGTGGGACGCGGCGCATTCCCCGACGCTCAAGTGGTACGCGGCGCTGCTCTCGAACGGTCAGATCGTCGATGCGGCCTGGCTCTCGATCCGCATCGCGCTCGCGGCGGCGAGCGCCGCGGCCGTGCTCGGGACGCTCGCCGCAGTCGCACTCGTCCGGCACGGCCCGTTTCGGGGCCGCACGCTGCTCGCGGGGCTCACGACGGCTCCGATCGTGATGCCCGAGGTCATCATGGGACTTGCGCTGCTGCTGCTGTTCGTCGCACTCGAGCAGGCGATCGGCTGGCCGCGGGGCACGGGCGCGCTCACCATCACGCTCGCGCACATCACCTTCTGCATGGCTTACGTGACGGTGGTGGTACAGTCGCGCCTGGCGGGATTCGACGAGTCCCTGGAGGAGGCGGCGATGGACCTCGGTGCACCCCCTTCCGCCGTGTTCCGGCGAATCACGCTTCCGCTCATCGCTCCGGCGATCGTGTCGGGGTGGCTCCTCGCCTTTACGCTCTCCTGGGACGACCTCGTCATCTCGCAGTTCGTCGCCGGCCCCGGATCGAGTACCCTGCCGATGGTCGTCTTCTCCAAGGTGCGGCTCGGGGTGAGCCCGGATGTGAACGCGCTCGCGACGCCCATGGTGCTCGCGGTCTCGACCGGGATCGCGGCCGCGGCGCTGCTGCTGCGCCAGCGCGAGCGGCGGCGGCGGCGCGAGGTGCAGCTCGCGGCCGCTGCCGAGGCGTGAGGCGACTCGAGCATGGCGCGGATCCTGCTAGGAGTCGATGTGGGCGGGTCCTCCATCAAGGCGGGGCTTGTCGAGGTGACGACCGGCCGGCTTGCGAGCGAGCTCCTCTCCGCGCCCACCCCGGCGCCCGCGACGCCGCAGGCTCTGCTGCCGGTCATCGCCGGGCTCGCCGCGCGGTTGCCGGCCTCGGGTCCGGTGGGCCTGTGCTTTCCGAGCGTCGTCAAGCGTGGGACGGTGCGCACCGCGGCGAACGTCGACTCGGCCTGGATCGGGGTCGATGGAGCGGCGCTCGCCTCGCAGGCGATCGGGCGTGCGGTGACGTTCCTCAATGACGCCGATGCGGCCGGCATCGCCGAGGTGCGCTGGGGAGCGGGCCGGGGCGTCGCGGGCCCGATCGTCATGCTCACGCTCGGGACCGGCATCGGGTCGGCCTTGTTCATCGAGGGCAGGCTCTACCCCAACACCGAGCTCGGACACCTCGAGATGCGCGGCATGGACGCCGAGAAATGGGCCTCGGCGCACGTCCGCACGGCGCTCGAGCTCGGCTGGGCGGAGTGGTGCGGGCGCGTGAACGAGTATCTCGCGCGGATCCAGGCCTTGCTGTGGCCCGACCTCATCATCCTCGGCGGCTCGGTCACCGAGCATTTCGCCGAGTTCGCGCCGCTCCTCAAAGCCGAGGCCGAGATCCGTCCGGCGCATTTCTCCGGTCAGGCGGGCGTCGTCGGCGCCGCCCTCGCGGCGGCGGGGTAGAGGCCGTGGGCGGGCCGAGGCCGGTGGCGCACGCGAGCAAGCTCCCCCACGTGGGCACGACCGTCTTCACGGTCATGTCGCGGCGCGCCCGCGAGCTCGGCGCGCTCAATCTCGGTCAGGGATTTCCGGACTACGACATCGACCCGCGAATCGGCGAGCTCGTCGCGGCGGCGATGAGCGCGGGCCACAACCAGTACGCCCCGATGGAGGGGCTGCCGGCCCTGAGGGAGCGCATCGCCGCGAAGCTCCTGCTGAGCTACGGTCGCCGTGTGGATCCGGAGTCCGAGATCACGATCACGCTCGGGGCGACCGAGGCGATCTACTCGGCCGTCCAGGCGGTCGCGGGCGGCGGCGATGAGGCGATCGCGTTCGACCCGGCCTACGATTCGTACGAGCCGGCGGTACGGCTCGCCGGCGCGCGCTGCATCCGCCTCCCGCTCGCGCCGCCCGACTTCGCATACGACTGGGACCGGGTGCGCCGATCCTCGAGCGAGCGCACGCGCCTCGTGGTCATCAACACTCCGCACAATCCGGCCTGCACGACGATGTCGACCGAGGACCTCGATGGGCTCGCCGCCGCGATCCGCGGGCGCGAGATCGTCGTGCTCTCGGACGAGGTGTACGAGCACGTGGTCTACGACGGACGCAAGCACGCCTCCGTGCTCGAGCACCCGGAGCTCGCGGCGCGCAGCGTCGCGGTATTCTCCTTCGGCAAGACGCTCCATGCGACGGGGCTGCGTGTCGGCTACGCCGTCGCGCCGCCGGCGCTCACCGCGGAGCTTCGCAAGGTGCATCAGTTCAACACCTTTAGCATCGCCAACCCGCTGCAGCACGCGATCGCCGCCTACCTCGCGGAGAAGCCGGATCTGGGCGCGGGCCTCGCCGCGTTCTTCCAGGCGAAGCGCGATCGGCTCCGGGAGGCGCTCGCCGGCTCGGGCTTCGCGCTGCCGCCGGCCCGCGGCGCGTACTTCCAGCTGCTCGATTTTAAGGGGCTCGCGCCGCCCGGGGATCTCGCATTCGCCGAGCGGCTGCTCACCGAGGCGGGCGTCGCGACCATTCCGCTCTCGCCGTTCTACGAGCGGCCTCCGCCGCTCACGGTGGTGAGACTGTGCATCGCCAAGCGCGACGAGACGCTCGACCGGGCGGCCGAGCGCTTGCGGGGCTTCGCCGAGCGGCCCGTGCACCGCGCCGCCCGGGTGCCATGAAGAAAGAGACGCGAGTCAATCACCCGCCGCGCGTGGACCTCGATCCGGACAACCGTCCGGTCGTCGCGCCGATCTACCAGAGCGTGAAGTTCGAGTTCGAGAGCCTCGAGCAGACGCTCGAGTACCTGCACGGCGAGCGCCGCGGGTTCTTCTACTCCCGCGCCTCGAATCCGACGACGCGGCAGCTCGAGGTGACGCTCGCCGAGCTGCAGGGCCGGGAGGACTGCCTCACGACCGGCTCGGGCGTCGCCGCCATCGCGCACCTGCTGCTCGCCCTCACCCGGCAGGGCGATCACCTCATCTGCTTCATCGAGACCTACAACCCCACCCGCTACCTCATCCGCCGGCTGCTCGGCCGGTTCGGCGTCACCCACACGATGCTCTCGATCGAGGACCTCCCCGGGGTGGAGCGCGTGCTCGCCTCGCAGCGCACGCGGCTCGTGCTCTTCGAGAGCCCGACCAACCCGGTCACCAAGGTCGCCGACATCGCGGCGCTCACGCGCCTCGCGCGCGCTCATGGCGCGCTCACGGTGCTCGACAACACCTTCGCCGGCGTGCACCAGCACGGCGAGTACGACATCGACGTGTTCGTTCACAGCCTCACCAAGTACGTCTCCGGCGCGGGCGATGTGATGGGAGGCGCCGTGATCGCATCGGGCGACGTGATCCGCGGCCTGCGCGCGGACTTCGGCGTCCTCGGCGGCGTGCTCGATCCGCATGCGGCCTTCCTCATCCAGCGCGGACTGAAGACGTACTTCGTTCGCTACCGCACGCAGTGCGCGACCGCCGAGCGCATCGCGGAGCGCCTTGCCGCGCATCCGGGGGTCGAGCGCGTGCACTATCCCGGACTGCCCTCGCACCCGCAGCACGCGCTCGCGCGAGCGCAGATGCGGGAGTTCGGCAGCATCGTCGCGTTCGATCTGCGCGGCGGCCCGGAGGCGGCGGCGCGCTTCGTCGATGCGCTCGAGCTGTTCGCCCTGACGCCGAGCCTCGGCTCGACGGAGTCCCTGGTGGTCGCGCCGCAGATGATGAGCGGCGGGGACCTCACGGCGGAGCAGGCACGCCTGTCGGCGGTCACGCCGAGCACGGTGCGCCTCTCGATCGGGCTCGAGGACCCGGACGACCTCGCGGAGGACGTGGCGAGGGCGCTCGCGGCCGCGGGCAGCTGAGAGAATCTCAGACGCCGCGCGCGCGGTGCGGTGGGATCGTGGGCCTCAGCGGCGGAACAGCCACGCGAGGATCGAGAGGAGGAGGCTCACGATGAGCATGGTCGTGAGGGGGAAGAAGAACCGGAATCCCGGACGGTCGATGACGATGTCGCCGGGCAGGTGAAAGAGCGGCAGCCGCCGCAGCCACGGCCAGGTGAGGCCCGCCACGATGAAGATCGTGCCCAGGACGATGAGAAGGCGGCTCATGGCTCCTCGGTCGAGAGTCCGGCGGGCGGCCGTGACGGGTCGCCCGCACGAGCGCCGGGCGCGAGGGGCGCTCAGCCGCGCGGCGCGGTCCGCTCAGAACGCCGCATCGAAGCAGATCTCGCCCTGCACGGCAACCTGGTAGGCGGACACGCGGCGCTCGAAGAAGTTCGTGAGCTCCTGCACGTCCTGCAGCTCCATGAAGGGGAACGGATTGCGCGCGCCGTAGCGGGCCGGAAGCCTCAGCATCGCGAGCCGCTGGTCGGCGACATACTCGAGGTACTGGCGCATCTCGACGCGCGTGAGGCCGACGACGCCGCCCGACAGCACGTCCTCGGCGAATTGCGTCTCGCACTCGACGGCCTCCTCGATCATGGCGCGGACCTCGGCGGCCCAGGCCGCATCGAAGAGGTGAGGCTCCTCGCTGCGCACCGTCTCGAGCACGGCGAATGCGAACGCCATGTGCCCGCTCTCATCGCGGAACACCCAGTTGGTCCCCGCCGCAAGGCCCGGCAGCATGCCGCGCGAGCGCAGGAAGTAGACGTAGGCGAACGCGCCGAAGAAGAACAGGCCCTCGATGCAGCTTGCGAAGCAGGTGAGATTCAAGAGGAAGCGGCGCTTGTCCGCCTCCGAGCGGATGCGCTCGAGCGCGGACACCTCATCGGTCCAGCGCTGGCAGAACTGGGCCTTGCGGCGGATGGAGGGGATGTTCTCGATGGCGGCGAACGCCTGGGCGCGCCGCGTGGGATCGGGCACGTAGTTGTCGAGCAGCGTCAGGTAGAACTGGATGTGCAGCGCCTCCTCGTAGAGCTGGCGCGAGAGGAACATGCGCGCCTCGGGCGCGTTGATGTGGCGGTACAGGCTCACGACGAGGTTGTTCGCGACGATCGAGTCGCCGGTCGCGAAGAACGCGACCAGCCGCTCGATCAGGTGGCGCTCGGCGGGGCTCATGCGCTGCCTGAGGTGCCCAAGATCGATCTGGAAGTCGATCTCCTCGACGGTCCAGGTGTTCTTGATCGCCGCGCGATACATCTCGTAGAAGCGCGGATAGCGCATCGGGCGCAGCGTGAGGTCGAAGCCGGGATCGAGCAGGCTGGATGCGGAAGCGCTCATTGGCAGGCCTCACAGGATTCGGGATGCTCGAGCGAGCAGGCGACGGCCTCGGCGGCGGAGATCGCCGCGCGCTGCCCCGGCTGTCCCTGGGCGACGGTCGTCTTGGCAATGTGGGTCGCCGGCCGCGAGCGCAGGTAGTAGGTCGTCTTCAGGCCGCGCTTCCACGCGTACATGTACATCGCGGAGAGCGGACCCAGGTTGGGCGCCGCCATGAACAGGTTGAGCGACTGGCTTTGGTCCACGAACGGGCCCCGGTCGGCGGCGAGATCGATCAGCCCGCGCATCGGCAGCTCCCAGGCCGTCCGGTAGATGGCGCGCAGCGGCTCCGGGAGCGCCGCGATGGCCTGCACCGAGCCGTCCGCAAGCTTGATGGCGTCGCGGATCTCGGCCGTCCACAGGCCGAGCTGCTTTAGCTCCTCGACGAGGTAGCGGTTGACCTGCAGGAAGTCGCCCGAGAGCGTCTCGCGCTTGAAGAGGTTCGAGACCTGCGGCTCGATGCACTCGTAGCAGCCGGCGATCGAGGCGATCGTCGCGGTCGGAGCGATCGCGATGAGCAGGCTGTTGCGCAGCCCGTGAGTCTCGATCTCGCGCTTGAGCTCATCCCAGGGCAGCGCCGCAGAAGGGGTGACGCCCCATGCATCGAACTGCAGCTCGCCCTGCGCGGCGCGCGTCTCGGCGAAGGCCCCGTGCGGGCCCCGCTCGCGCGCGAGCTCGAGCGAGGCGCGCAGCGCGTGGAAGTAGATCGTCTCGGCGATCCGCGTGGAGAGCCTGCGCGTCTCCTCCCCATCGAACGGCAGGCGCAGCCGGAAGAACACATCCTGCAGCCCCATGACGCCGAGCCCGACGGGCCGCCAGCGCATGTTGGACGAGCGGGCGCTCGGGATGGGGTAGAAGTTGAGGTCGATCACCCGGTCGAGCTGGCGCACGGCGACCTCGACGGTGTGCGCGAGCTTCTCGAAGTCGAAGCCCTCGCGTCCCACGTGGCGGGCGAGATTGATCGAGCCGAGATTGCACACGGCCGTCTCCCCGCTGCTCGTCACCTCGAGGATCTCCGTGCAGAGGTTCGAGAGGTGCACGACGCGCCCGGCCTTCGCCGTTTGGTTGCAGGCGCGATTGGACTTGTCCTTGAACGTCATCCAGCCGTTCCCGGTCTGGGCGAGCGTGCGCATCATGCGCAGGTACAGCTCGCGCGCCGGCAGGGTCCGCTTGGCGAGCCCTTGCGCCTCGGCCTGGGCGTACGCGGCGTCGAACGCCTCGCCGTAGAGGTCCGGAAGGTCCGGCACGTCGTACGGATCGAAGAGCGACCACGGGGCGTCCTTCTCGACGCGCTGCATGAACAGGTCCGGAACCCAGCAGGCGAGGTTCAGGTGATGCGTACGCCGCGCCTCATCGCCCGTGTTGTCGCGGAGCTCGAGGAACGCCTCGATGTCGGAGTGCCAGGGCTCGAGGTACGCGCAGGCCGCGCCCTTGCGCCGGCCGCCCTGGTTCACCGCGGCGACGGAGGAGTCGAGCGTCTTCAGCCACGGGACGATGCCGTTCGA
>JASHTK010000047.1 GCA_030040575.1 Gammaproteobacteria bacterium | reverse complement strand
TGAAGTTGTACATCGGGGCGCCGATGACGATCACCTCCGCGGCGAGGAAGTCCTCGAGCAGCCGCGCGCTGCGGTGTGCCTCGGACTCGTCCGCGCGGGCGAGCGAGCCCCCGGAGAGGTGTGGCACCGACTCGGAGGCGAGATCGAGATAGCTCACCTCGAGGCCCGGAACCGCGGCGCGCCAGCGCGCGACGATCTCGGCGGTCACGGCGCGGCTCGCCGAGCGCTCACCCTGAATGCTGGAATCGACGTGGAGCAGCTTCATCGTCCTCTCCCAAGTCGCTCGATCAGTGGCGAGAAGGCTAATCCACGCAACGCTCATTGATAATCCAGGAGAAATGGAACATATTGTTCTATATATGATAGCAATCTGCTCAAATCATGCAGCCCCTGGATGACTTCTACTACTTCGCCAAAGTGGTCGAGCACGGCAGCTACGCGAAGGCCGGCCGAGCGCTCGGCATCCCGAAGTCGCGCCTGTCGCGCCATGTCAGCGCGCTCGAGGCCCGCCTCGGCGTGCGCCTCGTGCAGCGCTCGACTCGGCGCTTCGCCGTCACCGAGGTTGGCCAGGAGGTGTACCGGCACGCCCTCGCCATGCTCGCGGAGGCCGACGCCGCCGTCGAGGCCGTGGAGTTTGCGCGCGCCGAGCCGCGCGGCGTCGTCAAGGCGAGCTGCCCGGTGGCGCTCGCGCAGACCTCGCTCGCCCGCATCCTGCCGGATTTCATGGCGCGGCATCCGCGGGTGAGACTGCTCCTGCACGTGAGCAATCGCCGGGTCGATGTGCTCAACGAGGGGTTCGACGCCGCGCTGCGCGTGCGGACTCATCCGAGCGGCGAGGACGGGCTCGTCATGAGGAGCTTCCGGGAGATGTGCGAGCTGCTCGTCGCAAGCCGCGGCTACCTCGATCGGGCGACGCGACCGGAGCGCCCGGAGCAGCTCGCGCAGCTCGACACGCTCGGATTCGCTCCCGAGGCGGAGCGCCAGGCGTGGGATCTCATCGGCCCCCGCGGCGAGTCCGCGCGCATCGATCACGCGCCTCGCCTGGTGTGCCACGACTTCGTCGTGCTGCGCGCGGCGGCGCTCGAGGGGCTCGGCATCGCGCTGCTGCCCGAGAGCGTCGCGCGGGCCGATCTCGACTCGGGCAAGCTCGAGCGAGTGCTGCCCGCGTGGAACGTCCCACAGGGTGTCTGTCACATCGTCTTTCCGAGCCGCCGCGGCATGCTGCCGGCGGTGCGCGCCTTCATCGATTTTCTCGCCGAGCGGCTGCCCGCGGTCCTCTAGGGCGGCGCGAGCCGCTGCACGGCGCCGAGATACGGCTGCAGCGCGCGCGGAATGCTCACCGAGCCGTCCGCGTTCTGCCCGTTCTCGAGCACCGCGACAAGCGTCCTGCCGACGGCGAGCCCCGAGCCGTTGAGCGTGTGCACCGGCTCGGGCTTGCCGCTCTCGGGATTGCGCCACCGGGCCTGCATGCGCCGCGCCTGGTACGCCTCGCAGTTGCTGCAGGAGGAGATCTCCCGATAACGCTCCTGGGACGGCAGCCAGACCTCGACATCGTAGGTCTTGGCGCTGCCGGCGCCGACGTCCCCTGCGCAGAGCGCGACGGTCCGGTGCGGAATCTCGAGCCGCTCGAGCACGCGCCGCGCATGGCAGGTGAGCTCCTCGAGCGCCGCGTAGGAGTCGGCGGGTCGCACGATCTGCACCAGCTCGACCTTGTCGAACTGGTGGTTGCGGATCATGCCGTGCGTGTCCTTGCCGGCCGCCCCGGCCTCCGAGCGGAAGCTCGGGGAGTGACAGACGAACTTAAGCGGCAGGCGCTCCGCGGGCACGATCTGCTCGCGCACCAGGTTCGTGACCGGCACCTCGGCGGTCGGAATGAGGTAGAAGCCCTGCTCGCTGCGCACGGCGAAGAGGTCCCGCTCGAACTTCGGCAGCTGCCCCGTGCCGATGAGCGCCGGGCCCTGCACGAGGTAGGGCACGTGGACCTCGACATAGCCGTGCTCGCGCGTGTGCAGGTCGAGCATGAACTGCACGAGCGCGCGGTGCAGCCGGGCGACCTCGCCGCGCATCACGACGAAGCGGGCACCCGACATGCGCACGGCCGCCTCGAAGTCGAGGCCCCCGAGCCGCGTGCCGATCTCGACGTGATCGCGGGGCTGGAACTCGAAGCGCCGCGGCTCGCCCCAGCGCCCGACCTCGAGGTTCGCCGACTCATCGCGCCCCTCGGGCACAGACCCGTGCAGCAGGTTCGGCAGGCCGAGCTGCCAGCGCTCGAGCTCCGCCTGCACGGCGCCGAGCGACGCATCGACGCCCGTGAGCTCGCGCGTCAGCTGCTCGCCGCGCGCGAGCAACGCCGCCGCATCCTCGCCGCGCCCCTTCGCCGCGCCGACCGCTTTCGCATTGCTGTTACGCTCGGCGCGCAGCCGGTCCGACTCGACCTGCCAGCGCTTGCGCTCCTCCTCGAGCGCGGCGAGCCGCGACACATCGAGCGTGAACCCGCGGCGGGCGAGATTGCGGGCGACTCCCTCGGGATCGGCACGGAGGAGCTTCGGATCGATCACGCTTGCGCCTCACTCGCCGGCGGCCCTGCAGGGCCCGGCAGTCTACCCCTCACTCGCCAGAGCCCTTCGCCCGCAGGCGTGCGAGCGCCTCGCCGATGCGGGCCTCGAGACCTCGCGGCACCGGCCGGTAGTATCGCCGATCGGGCAGCTCATCCGGCAAGTAACGCTCTCCGGCGGCGAAGGCATCCGGCTCGTCGTGCGCGTAACGGTAGCCCCTGCCGTACCCGAGGTCCTGCATGAGCCGGGTCGGCGCGTTGCGCAGCCGCAGCGGCACATCGAGCGTGCCGTGGTGCTCCACGTCCGCCAGCGCCTCGCCGAGGGCGACGTAGACGGCATTGCTCTTCGGCGCGCACGCGAGGTAGACGATGAGCTCGGCGATCGCGAGCTCGCCCTCGGGGCTGCCGAGCCGGTCGTACGCATCCCAGGCATCGAGCGCGAGCGCGAGCGCCCGTGGATCGGCGAGCCCCACGTCCTCCACCGCCATGCGTACCGCGCGACGGGCGATGTAAAGCGGATCGCAGCCTCCATCGAGCATGCGCGCCATCCAGTAGAGCGCGCCGTCCGGATCGGTGCCGCGCACGGCCTTGTGCAGCGCCGAGATCTGGTCGTAGAACTGGTCGCCGCCCTTGTCGAAGCGACGCCGGCCGCCGGTCGCGACTTCGCGCGCGATCGCGAGCGTCAGCCCCCGCGGCTCGCTCCCCGCGAGCACGAGGCCGGCCGCAAGCTCGAGCATGTTGAGCGCCCGCCGCGCGTCCCCGTCGGCGGCATGCGCGATCAGCTCGAGCGCTTCGGGCTCGGCGGCGGCGGGCTCCTGAGCGAGACCCCGCGCGGGATCCGCCCAGGCGAGTCGCAGCAGTCCGAGCAGATCCGCGGCGTCGAGCGCCTTCAGCACGTACACGCGGGCGCGCGAGAGGAGCGCGCTCACGACCTCGAAGGAGGGATTCTCGGTGGTGGCGCCGATGAAGGTGAGCGTGCCATCCTCGAGAAACGGCAGGAACGTGTCTTGTTGCGCCTTGTTGAAGCGGTGCACCTCATCGAGAAAGAGCACCGTCGGCCGGTCGCTCGAGCGGCGCACGTCGCGCGCGTGATCGACCGCCGCCCGGATGTCCTTGACGCCCGCGGCGACGGCCGAGAGCGCGATGAGCTCCGCCTGGGCGCGCTGCGCGATGAGCCGCGCGAGGGTGGTCTTGCCCGTGCCCGGTGGACCCCAGAGCACCATCGAGTGCAGCTGGCCGCGCTCGACGGCCTCGCGGAGCGGCTTGCCCGGCGCGAGCAGATGGCGCTGGCCGACGAACTCCGCGAGCGTGCGGGGCCGCATGCGATCGGCGAGCGGACGCAGCCGCTCGCGCGCGGAGGACTCCCGCGCGCTCATGGCAGCCCGCGGGGCTCGCGAGCGAGCCCGAGGAGCCGCTCGAGGGATACCAGCCACTCGCCGAGCCCGCCGTAGGCCAGCGCGAGCGCAACGCCGACGCCGACCGCGTCCGCGTACCAGTCGTGGATGTCCATGTCGCGGCCGAGTCCCATCGTACCCTGCGCGATCTCGATGGCAGCGCCGAACAGAAGCATCCACAACCCGAGGGCCGGATAGCGCGAGCGGCGCACGAGGCCTGCGAACCAGAACGTCATGCCGAAGAAGGCGCTCGCATGCTCGAGCTTGTCCCACAGGTGCAGGTTCGGGACGTACTGCGAGGGGGCGAGGGTGGCGTAGGTGATGAACAGGACGAGCGCCCAGCCGCTCGCCCACCAGAGCGCCCCGAGACGGGGACGCGGCGGCGAGCCGGCCTGGCGTGTGCCGATCCGTGCGCCGGACCCGGGTGCCTCGATGCTCGACTCGCTCATGGCTCGGGCTTTCCGATCACATCGACGCCGGCCGGCGGGGAGAAGCTGACCTCGGAGGGGGCGACCGGCACGTTGCGCTCGGCGTGCTCGAAGCTCAGGGCCGAGGTCTCCCCGAGCTTGTCCTCGAGGATCATGCGTTGCAGCTCACCGCCGGAGAAGCCGAGCCGCGCCTGCTTGAAGTCCGCGTCGGCGCTCCTCGGAGTCACCTGTACCCAACTGAGGCCGTCGCGCTCGCCGCCGCCGCTCACCGTGAAGGCAGCGAGCGCGTCCGGGCCGCCGGAGAGCAGCATCGCGGGCGTCGCCGTGAGCGCCGTGCTCTCGCTGCGGACCGTCACCTGCTGCAAATCCGGGTCGTAGAACCACAGATTGCGGCCGTCGGCGACGACGAGCTGCCCCGCATCGCTCGTGCCGCCTGCGCTCTCTCCGGCCGGATGAATCTCCCAGCGAAATCGACCGGGTCGCAGCACGATGAGCTCGCCCGTCGCCTGCGCGACGACCCGGCCGTGCGCGCCGGTCACGATCTGCGTGAAGCGGGTCCGCAGCGTGTGCAGCCCCTCGAGGAAATGCTCGAGCGGGGCGGCCTCTGCGGCGCCGGTCGCCGCGGTGGCGGCCGCTTCCACGTCCGCGCCGGCACCGCCGCCCGCGAGCAGCGCGACGAGCAACACCCCCCGCCACGCCGCGCCCGGGCCGATCGCTGCGCGCCTCATGCACCCTCAATCCGCGGGAGGCGGCGCGAGCACCTCGCGAGCGCCGTTCGACTGCAAGGGGCCGACGATGCCTGCCGCCTCCATGGCCTCGAGCAGGCGCGCCGCGCGGTTGTAGCCGATCTTCAACCGCCGCTGCACGTAGGAGATCGAGGGCTTGCGCTCCTCGATCACGATCCGCACCGCCTCGTCGTAGAGCGCGTCCTGCTCGGCATCCTCGCCGTTCGCCGCACCGCTCGGGCCGTCCTCCTCGTCCTCACCCGGCAAGCCTGCAATGGGGACGCTCGGACCGCAGAGCACCTCATCGATGTAGCTCGTCGCCGCGCCGCCCTGCTTCAGGAAGTCCACGACTCGGTGCACTTCGTGGTCCGAGACGAACGCGCCGTGCACTCGCTGCGGCATCGAGGTTCCGGCCGACAGGTAGAGCATGTCGCCGTGGCCGAGGAGGGTCTCGGCCCCCATTTGATCGAGAATGGTGCGGGAGTCCACCTTGGCTGAGACCTGAAAGGCGATGCGGCAGGAGATGTTCGCCTTGATGAGCCCGGTGATCACGTCCACGGAGGGCCGCTGCGTCGCGAGCACCAAGTGGATGCCGGAGGCGCGCGCCTTCTGCGCGAGGCGCGCAATGAGCTCCTCCACCTTCTTGCCGACGATCATCATGAGGTCGGCGAGCTCGTCGATGATGACGACGATGCAGGGGAGCGGGGCGAGATCGGGGATCTGCGACTGATCGATCGAGGGATCGTTCGCCGCCTCCTGGGTGAGCACCGGGTCGCGGATCGGCCGGCCTCGGTCGATCGCCTCCTGCACGTGGCGGTTGAAGCCGCCGATGTTGCGCACGCCGAGCGCGGCCATCAGGCGGTACCGCCGGTCCATCTCGACGACGCACCAGCGCAGCGCGTTCGCCGCCTGCTTCATGTCGGTCACGACGGGGGCGAGCAGCTGCGGAATGCCCTCGTACACCGACAGCTCGAGCATCTTCGGATCGATCATGATGAGCCGCACGTGCTCGGCCGTCGCCTTGTAGAGCAGCGAGAGCACCATCGCGTTGATCGCGACCGACTTGCCCGATCCGGTCGTGCCCGCGATGAGCAGATGGGGCATGCGCGAGAGGTCCGCGACGACCGGCTGTCCGCCGATGTCCTTGCCGAGCGCGAGGGCGAGCGGCGAGGCCATCTCGTCGTAGGCCCTCGAGCGGATGATCTCCCCGAGCGTCACGAGCTCGCGCTTCTCGTTCGCGATCTCGAGGCCCATCACGGACTTGCCGGCGATCACCTCCACCACCCGCACGCTCATCACCGTGAGCGCCCGGGCAAGGTCTTTCGCGAGCACGGTGATCTGGCTCGCCTTGACGCCCGGCGCCGGGCGCAGCTCGAACCGCGTGACGACCGGTCCCGGCTGCACGGCGACCACCTCGGCCTCGACGCCGAAGTCCCGCAGCTTGATCTCGACGAGCCGCGACATGGCCTCGAGCGCCTCGGCCGAGTACGAGGGCTCCTGCTCCGGGGGGTCATCGAGCAGCTTGAGCGGCGGTAGCTCGCTCGACTTCGGCGGCTCGAACAGCGGGACCTGGCGCTCCTTCTCGATGCGCTCGCTCAGCTCGACCGGCGCGGAGGACGGCTCGATCCGAGGAGGCTTGCGGGAGGCGACCCGCCGCTGCTCGGTCTCGACCGTCTCCTTGCGCGCCTGGCGCCGCTCCCGTCCCTCGGCGAGGTCGCGCGCCGCGAAGGAGCGGGCGCGGACCCAGCCGACGCCGCGCCAGACCCCCGCGCCGAGCCGGTCCATGATCGTGAGCCAGGAGACGCCGAAGGCGAGCGCGACGCCCCCCATCCACGCGGCGAGCATGAGCAAGGTGGCGCCGAGATCATCGAGGCCGCCCTTGAGCCCCTGCCCGACCTCGATGCCGACGACGCCGCCCGCCGTCGCCCGCAGCGAGCCCGGGTCCCAGTGCAGCGTCGTCAAACCGCAGCTCGCGACGAGCAGCAGCACGAACCCGCCCGCGCGGACGGCGCTGTTCGCTCGGGAGGGACGCTCCGTCCTGTTGCGGTTGCGAAACATGACCCAGCCGGCGGCTGCGAGCATGACCGGAAAGAGAAAGGCGGGCCGCCCGAACACGTAGAGCAGCAGGTCGGCGACGAAGGCGCCGACCGTTCCGATGCGGTTGTGCAGCGGTCCCGGCCCGCCGCCCGTCGAGGAGAATCCCGGATCGCTCGCGCTGTAGGTGGCGAGGGCCGCAAAGAGCACGAGCGCGACGACCATGAGCGCGATGGCCGCGCTCTCGCGCAGCCCGCGGCTCACGGACTCGCTGAATCGCGCGGGGCCCCGCGCAGTGGTCTCGGCCAAAGCTACCCTTCTCCGGCTCCCACGGTCGCCATCCCTGGCCGCGCTTCCTGCCCGCGCGATAGTATCCACGCGAGCGCGCCGCGATTCCCTGGGGCGCGCAGCCGTCTCGGAGATTCATTATACATGGCGAAGTCCGTGCACAGCCGGCTCATCATCCTCGGCTCGGGGCCCGCGGGCTACACCGCCGCGGTCTATGCGGCGCGGGCCAACCGCGCTCCGCTCCTCATCACGGGCCTCGAGCAGGGTGGACAGCTCATGACCACGACCGGCGTGGACAACTGGCCGGGGGACGTCGAGGGACTCCAGGGCCCGGCGCTGATGGAGCGGATGCTGCGCCACGCCGCGCGCTTCGACACGCAAGTCACCAACGACCACATCCACTCGGTGCGGCTCGACACGCGGCCGTTCGAGCTCGCGGGCGATGACAGCCGCTACAGCTGCGATGCGCTCATTGTCGCGACCGGCGCGACGGCGAGATATCTCGGCCTGCCCTCGGAGGAGCGCTACCGCGGCCGGGGCGTCTCCGCCTGCGCGACCTGCGATGGGTTCTTCTTCCGCGGCCGGCGCGTGGCGGTCGTCGGAGGGGGCAACACCGCCGTCGAGGAGGCGCTCTACCTGGCGAACATCGCCGAGCACGTGACGCTCGTGCACCGGCGCGACAAGCTGCGCGCCGAGAAGATCCTGCAGCGCCAGCTGCTCGACCGGGAGCGCGCGAGCAAGGTCTCGATCCTCTGGAACCACGCGGTCGATGAGGTGCTCGGCGACGAGGAGGGCGTGAGCGGGCTCGCCCTGCGCTCGACGCTCGGCGGGGAGCGGACGCGACTCGCCGTCGCGGGCGTGTTCCTCGCGATCGGCCACGTGCCGAATACCGCGATCTTCGCCGGGCAGCTCGCGATGCGTAACGGCTATATTCTCATCCGCAGCGGGCTCGCCGGGGATGCGACCGCGACGAGCGTTCCCGGGGTGTTCGCCGCGGGCGACGTGGCCGATCATGTCTACCGGCAGGCCGTCACCTCGGCCGGCTCGGGCTGCATGGCCGCGCTCGATGCGGATCGCTATCTCGAGAGCTTGGACAGTGGAGTCTCGTGAACTGAAGGCGCGCGTCGTCGCGAGCATCGACGACCTCGACCGCGGGGAGTGGAACGGGCTCGCGGGCACGGATGCGCCGTTCCTGCGCCATGAATTCCTCGCCGCGCTCGAGCACACCGGCTGCGTCGGCGCCGCGGTCGGCTGGACCCCCTCGTACGTCACGCTGAGCGACGCGCGCGGACTCGCCGCCGCGGCCCCGGCCTTCATCAAGTCGCACTCGTACGGGGAGTTCGTCTTTGATTTCAGCTGGGCCCAGGCGTACACCCGGGTGCGCCACCGCTACTACCCGAAGCTCACCGTCGCCGTGCCCTTCACGCCGGCGACCGGCGGCCGGCTGCTCGTCCGACCGGACCTCGACGGACCGCGCACCCGGCAGAGCCTCATCAAGGCGATCGAGGACCATGCCGCCGGTGCAGCGCTCTCCTCGGCGCACGTCCTGTTCCTCGAGGAGGCCGACCAGGCCGCCCTCGAGAGCGCGCGCTGGCTCGCGCGGCGCGACTGCCAGTTCCACTGGACCAACCGCGGCTATGCGAGCTTCGAGGCGTACCTCGAGACCTTCACGGCCGAGAAGCGCAAGAAGGCCCGGCGCGAGCGGCGTCGCGTCGGTGAGGCCGGGATCCGGTTCGAGACCCGGCTCGGCTGCGAGCTCGACGCGCGGCTGCTGGATGTGATCTTCGCCTTTCACCGCGAGACCTTCCTCCGCCACGGGCACGAGCCCTATCTCACCCGCGCGTTCTTCGGCGAGATCGCGCGCACGCTCGGCGAGCGGCTGATGGTGAAGCTCGCGGTGCGCGCCGGCAAACCGGTCGCCGCCGCCATTTTCTTCTGGAGCCCGGCGGCGCTCTACGGGCGCTACTGGGGCGCCGAGGCGGACTTCCACAGCCTGCACTTCGAGGCGTGCTACCACCAGGGCATCGAGTTTTGCATCGAGCGGGGGATCCGCCGGTTCGAGCCGGGCACCCAGGGCGAGCACAAGGTGAGCCGGGGATTCGAGCCGACGATCACGCGCTCGGCCCACTGGATCACCGATCC
>JASHTK010000007.1 GCA_030040575.1 Gammaproteobacteria bacterium | reverse complement strand
GCGCTGCCGCGCCGCGCGGCGTCCCGGCGACCGAGAGGGTGGCGATCGCGAGCAGCGCGGCCACCGAAGCGCGTTGCGCTCCCGGCTGCCGCGCGCTCACTTCGCCACCGTGATGCCGTTCACCGGCGCGTTGCGGTTGTTCTCCTCGCACGAGTACTCCTCGATGCGCACGTCACCGCGCCAGGGGTACGTCCGCTCGGCCGTCCAGGCGCGGGTGTAGTGGTCGGGGTCCTCGATGGTGATCCGATCGCGCAGCTCCGCTCCGCCGTAGCGGTTGGTGAACCGGGTGAACCGCTCGGTCACCTTCAGCTTCAACCCATGCGAGAGGGACTCCTCGTCGATCTGCGTGCGATCGTTGAAATGGTCGGTGACCACCACCAGCGTGTCGCCTTCCCAGTGGCCGACCGAGTAGCCGAGGAAGGTGCGCGGCGTGCCGGCCGGAGGTGGCTTGCCGTCCATGTGGATGAAGCGCACGTTGTGCGCCACCTCGTGCAGCAGGGTGATGAGGCCCGGCGAATAGACGAACTGGATGGGGTAGGGCGAGGCCATGATCCTCGGCACGCCGTGCGGGAAGCACTGTGTCGGCGCATCGGCGATCGGCTGGCCGATGCTCTCCATGTCAAGGTGGTGCCGGCGGCTCGCCGCCTCGCGCGGCGTGAGCGGCAGGAGCTTCGCCGACTCCTCGGGGGACATCGGCCGGTCGGTGACCGGACGGTACGTGCGGTCGTATCCGCGTGTCCACCACACGCCCGAGAAATCACGCAGGTCCTTCGGCGCCGGATTGCGGTTCCACTCCGCGGACTCCTCGGCGTTGAACCGCTCGAGCGCCGCGATCTGCGCAGGCGTCGGCGGGCCCGCGCCGGCTGACTCGTCCTGGGCGAGCGCGGCGCTCGCGACCGCAAGCATTGAGCCACAGGCCAGCATTCCCCACGAGAGCCGTTTGGCCATGCGCACCTCCCCCATCGGTGCCCATGATACGCCAATCGTCCGCGGCGGTTGACGGCTCCACTCGCGAGCCGCGCGGCTCACCTCGCCTGCGGGCTCTTGCAGGTGATGAGCAGCTGCCGGTCGTACTCATCGCTGCGCAGGGTGTCGTAGCCGAGGGGCCCGCAGATCCGGCCCGCCTTGACGAGGCACGTGTCCCAAGAGTTGAAGAAGCCCTTGCACGAGAGCGCGTATCCCCTCCGTCCGTCCTCCGTGTAGGTCGTGCGCATGACGCTGCAGGAGATGACGGCGAGCGCGACCGAGGCGCAAGAGATTCGTGCGAGCCACAGCCACCCGATTCGCATGAGCGGACCCCGTCCCGATTTACAAACTCGATAGGATGACAGACCTCGGTGACAGTCACGTTGCAAACGGGCCTCGCGCGTGAGGATCCGCCGCCTCGAATGCTCCCGCCACGTCGAATTCACACGAGTGTGATTGATTTCGGGGAGTCGCTTGTCTGAGACTGGTCGCGGCCGCGATGAGTCGCGGCGTGCAGGCGTCCGGACGGTAGCCGATGAAGATCGAAAGAGCGATGCTCGGACGCACGGCAGGCGCCATCCTGCTGTTCGTGGGCCTCTCGAGCGGGACGGCGGTCGCTGACGAGAGCGGGTGGTATCTCGGCGGCGACTTTGGATTCGAGCTCCACACGTACAGCGAGTCGGCCCTTTCCGGTGCGCTCGCGAGTGACTTCGCGCGGAGCGACGAGGGCCTGGCGCTTACGTCGACAACACTCCGCAACGCCCGGACCCTTTGGTCCGCGGATGTGGGTGATATGGTGTCGCCGTACTTCTCGGTCGAGGCGTCCTATCTCGATCTCGCGGAGTTGAAGTATCAGGGAGGGGGCACCGGGTCGTCGCCTTACTACGGAACAGCGCCGGTGCTGGTCAACATCCACATCAAATCGCAGGGGCCGGCCCTCGCGCTCGTGGGCGTGCTGCCGCTGTCCGATGCTTGGCAGGTCAACGTCCGGGCGGGAGCGTACGAGGGCAAGACGACCACGGACTACGCGACGCTCGCCACTGCCGGGTCCGCCTCGGAGACCTCCACCAGTCTCATGGCCGGCGTCGGCTGCGCATACATTCTCGGCAGTCACTGGATGCTGCGGCTCGACTATCTGCACCTCGACCACTTGGACGAGAAGACGCTCGGCACACCGTTCAATGTCGACCTGGTGAAGGCCGGCGTCGCCTACGTTTTCTAGCGAAACTCGAGGTAGCCGATCCGGTTCTCTCCCGCATCGGTGAACCACAGGCGATTGACGAGCCGGCGCGGCGGCCGCCGGTCGCTGCCGGCCGAGAGCCCGACGGCGAGCGCGGCGCCGCCGAGCGGCAGCTCGGTGATCTTGCCGCTTTGCGTGACCCGCCCGAGCCGCCCGCCGCGGCTGTACCAGATGCGCCGGTCCGGCCCGACGGCGATGTTGATCGGCGAGGGTCCGGGCACGGGCAGCGCATACTCCGAGATCACACCACGCATCGTCACCCGGCCGACCCGCTCGCCTTGGGTCTCGAGGCCATCGAGTCCTCCGGAGAGCTCGACGAACCACATGGCGCCGTCCGCGCCGGCCGTGATGTCTCCGGGGCCGGAGCTCGGCCGCGGCAGCTTAAATTCGGTCACGCGGCCCCGCGGGGTGATGCGGCCGATCTGGTCGGCGCGGTACTCCGCGAACCAGACGTTGCCGTCGGGTCCCGCGGCGAGCGCGCGCGGCCCGCTGTTCGCCGTCGGCAGCGCAAACTCGGTGATGACGCCGGCGGGTGTGATGCGCCCGATCTTTCCCGCGGCGAACATCCCAAACCAGATGTTGCCGTCGGCTGCGAGCGCGATCGCTCGCGGCTCGCTCGCGGGCGTCGGGATATCGAACTCCGCGATCACCCCCGCGGGCGTGATGCGTCCGATGCGATTGCCGGTATGCTCCGAGAACCACATGTTGCCGTCGGCGCCGAGCGCGATGATGCGCGGCGAGCTGCGCGGATGGGGCAGCGCGAACTCGCTGAGCGCGCTGCCGTCGGGATTCATCCGGCCGATGCGGTTGCCGCCGCTCTCGGTGAACCACACGCGCCCGTCGGGTGCGATCGCGATCGTCGTCGGACCGCTGCGGGGATGTGGCAGAGGGAACGAATGGACTCGGCCGTTCGTGATCGGCGCTGCATCGCCCGCCGCCTGCCAGCGCTGCGGCACATCTGCCGCGAGCGCCCCACGCATGCCCGACAGCCCGATCACCGCGCCGATGAGCATGGCGGCGCCGAGGGAGGGTGCCGCGCGATGGGGTCTTCGTCCCTTCATGGCTGCATACGCTCCCCGTGCAGGGTATAAACAGTGCTTCCCCGCGGTCATCGCTTCTGTCGCCTCAAGGACGGCCGCAGAGGCGGGGTCCCGAGCGCTGCGGCTTAAGTGTATGATTTTACGATAACGCAGAATGACGCCGGGCGCCGAAGCCTCGCCGGGCTTATCAAGGAGAGGCGGATCACGGGCGCGCGATGCTGCGATGCAATATCTCGTCTCAGGGCCTTGATGTTGCTACAGAAGCAGCCGAAATGCCGGTATGCTCTCGCGGCATGGCGGCCCCGGCGGCAAGGGGTGGGTGCTCGAGCATGGTAGGCAACCGCGGCATTTGGATCGGCGCACTGGTGCTCGGGGCGCTGCTCGCTGCGGGCGCCTCGCGCGCCTCGCGGGCCGGGGATCCCGAGCACGGCGCGTGGGGCACGATCGAGCACTACTGTACCGACTGCCACAACGCCGAGGACTGGGCGGGCGGCGTCGCCTTCGATGTGATGACGGCTGAGCAGATTCCCGCCAACGCCAAAGTGTGGGAAGACGCGATCGTCAAGCTCGACGGCGGGTTCATGCCGCCACCGAGCGCGAAGCAGCATCCCGATGCCGCGACCGTCAGGACCCTCGTCTCCTGGCTCGAGGACACGCTCGATGAGGGGGAGGTCGCGCCGTACGCGGGCCGTGTTCCGCTCCGCCGCATCAATCGTCGCGAGTACGGCAACGCCGTGCACGATCTGCTCGACCTCGATGTGGATGTCTCCGCGCTGCTGCCCGCGGACGTGCTGACGAACGACTTCGACAACAACGCCGAGGCGCTGCAGGTCTCGCCGTCGTTCCTCGACCAGTACATCTCGGCGGCGCGCGAGGTCGCGGAACTCGCCGTCGGGGACTCGAAGGCGCCCGCGGTGACGACGATCTACGGCAGCGTCGCGGACATGGTGATCTCGCTCCCGCCGCGCGGCACGACGGGCGAGGGATCGCAGGAGCACTACGAGGAGGGCATGCCCTTCGGCACGCGCGGCGGCATCAGCTTCGTGCATGCCTTCCCCGCCGACGGGCAGTACGAGCTCACGATCGGCGACATGGCGCTCGGCCGCGACGTGCCGCGGATGGAGTTCCGCAACACGGTCGTCGCGCTGCTCGACGGCAAGGAGTTCTACCGCACCGACATCGGAGGGGACGCGGACGACAAGGCGATCGACCAGAGGCAGCAGGTCGCGGTCGATGCCATCAACGGACGGCTGCGCAACATTCGCTTCTTCGCGACCGAGGGACAGCACCGCATCGCCGTGACTTTCCTGCAGCGCAGCCTCGCCGAGAGCGACAGCCGGCTGCGTCCGATCGCGATCGACGGCGGGGAGGACCACGACCAGGCCGTCCACGCCCTGCAGATTCGCGGGCCGCTCAGCGTGACGGGAATGAGCGCATCGGACTCGCGCGCGCGGATCTTCCTCTGCTACCCGAGGAGCGAGCAGGACGCGGAGCCGTGTGCGCGGAGGATCATCTCGACCCTCGCCGAGCGTGCCTTCCGCCGTCCGGTGACGGAGGCGGACCTGCGGCCGTTGATGGCGTTCTACGAGGCCGGGAGCCGGGAGGCGGGGTTCGAGGGCGGCGTGCGCGACGCCTTGAGCGCGATCCTCGCGAGCCCGTACTTCCTCTACCGCGTGGAGGAGGCGGGCGCGGCCGGGCAGACCGAGACGGTGAGCGATGTGGAGCTCGCCTCGCGCCTCTCGTTCTTCATCTGGAGCAGCCTGCCCGATCAGGAGCTGCTCGATCTTGCCGCGCGCTCCGAGCTCAGCCAGCCCGAGGTGCTCGCGCGCGAGGTCCGGCGCATGCTCGCGGACCCGCGGGCCGAATCGCTCGACACCGGCTTCGCGTTCCAGTGGCTCAACGTCGCCGGCCTCGACGATATCGATCCGGACCGGCGGCTCTTCCCGGAGGCGAGCGGCGTCCTCGATCCGCGGCCGCTGTACCGCGAGGAGCTCGAGCTGTTCATCGACAGCGTCTTGCGCAGCGACCAGCCGGTCACCGCCCTCCTCACGGCGAACTACACCTATCTCAACGAGCCGCTCGCGATGCTCTACGGCATCGGCAACGTCAAGGGCGGCGAGTTCCGCCGCGTCGCCCTCACCGACTCGAAGCGCTACGGCCTGCTCGGCAAGGGCGCGATCCTGATGCTCACCGCGAATCCGGACCGCACCTCGCCCGTGCGGCGCGGCGCGTGGATTCTCGAGCGGATCCTCGGCTCGCCGCCGCCCACCCCGCCGCCGAACGTCGCGAAGCTCCCGGACACCGTGCGCGGCAGGCCCGCGACGATGCGCCAGAGGATGGCGATCCACAGCGTGAACCCGAGCTGCCACGCCTGCCACGGCGTCATCGATCCGCTCGGCTTCGCCCTGGAGAACTTCAACGCCATCGGTCAGTACGAGGCCAAGGACCCGACCACGCAGGCCGTGCTCGACACCTCGGGGCAGCTCCCGGACGGGACGCGCATCGCGGGGCCGGATGATCTGCGGCGCGCGCTCGCGGCGCGGCCTGACCTGTTCGTGCAGACGCTCACCGAGCGCTTGTTGACTTACGCCCTCGGGCGCACCCTCGACTACCGCGACATGCCGACCGTACGGCGCATCGTGAGCGCGGCCGCCCGCGACGATTACCGATTCGCGGACATCGTGCTGCAGATCGTCTCGAGCGATGAGTTTCGCAGGCGCGATTCGGCGAGCCCCGCTCCGCCCGCGCCCGCGCTCAAGACCGCATCGCTCGTCGGCACCTCGCTCCGCAATGGAGGCAGCTAGCCATGTTCATCAGCAAGAAGCACCTCTCCCGCCGCACCGTCCTCAAGGGCGCCGGGGCCGCCATCGCACTGCCGCTGCTCGATGCGATGATTCCCGCGGGCACGGCGCTCGCGAAGACCGCCGCGGCGGTGAAGCCGCGGCTCGGCTTCGTGTACTTTCCGCACGGCGCGGTGATGCAGTACTGGACGCCGAAGGAGGTCGGCGGCGCCTTCGCCTACACGCCGATCCTGAAGCCTCTCGAGCCGCTCCGCGAGTACGTGACCGTGGTGAGCGGCCTGCGCAACAAGGGCGGGGAGAGCTCCGATCCGCACGGCATCATCGAGGAGACCTGGCTCTCGTGCGTGCATCCGCAGGACCGCAACATGGCGACGGGTGCCGGCATCACGGCCGATCAGATGGCGGCGCGCTACATCGGTCAGGACACTCCGCTTCCCTCGCTCGAGATCTGCGGGGAGCCGGGCGGCTACAGCTCGCTCTCCTACCGCACTCCCGAGGAGCAGATGCCGATGGAGATCAATCCTCGCAAGGTGTTCTTCGAGATGTTCGGCGAGGGCGACACGAGCGCCGAGCGGCGCCACATCCTCGAGCAGACCGGCAGCCTCCTCGATTACGCGCGCGACGCGACGGCGAGCCTCAACCGCAGGCTCGACGCGAGCGATCGCGCCATCGTGAGCGATTATCTCGACTCGGTGCGCGAGATCGAGCGACGCGTGACCAAGCTCGAGGCGAGCACGGCGTCCCTCACCAACCTGCCGAACGCCCCGCTCGGCGCGCCGGATGATTTCACCGAGCTGCTCGACGTGCAGTTCGAGATGATGGCGCTCGCGTGGCAGACCAATCAGACGCGCATCGTGACGTTCAAGCTCGCCAAGGAGGCGACCATGCGCACCTACCCGCAGGTGCAGGTGAGCGAGGCGTTCCATCCGCTCTCCCACCACGGCGAGGACCCGGAGAAGTTCGTGAAGCTGGTGCGCATCCAGGCCTACCACACCGCGCGCATGGCGAAGTTCGCCGCGCGCTTGCAGGGCATCCCGGACGGCGACGGCAATCTCCTCGACCACTCGCTCATTCTCTTCGGCAGCAACATGAGCAACAGCGACCTGCACAACAACGATCCGCTGCCCTCGGCGCTGATCGGCAAGGCCTGCGGCAAGCTGAAGGGCGGACAGCACGTGCACTATCCGCAGGACACTCCGCACTCGAGCCTGCTCGTGACCGTGCTGCAGCGGGTGGGGGTGCCCGTCGAGGCCATCGCCGACAGCAAGGGCGCCTTCGCGGAGGTCTGACCGTGGCGTGGGGGCGCTCGGCTCGCCGCGATGCAGCGGCAAGGGGCGCGGCGGCGGCGCTCGCCGCGGGATTGCTCGCGCTCGCCGGCTGCGCCTCGATACCGCATGGCGCCGGAGCGAGCCCCGCGGCGGTCAATCAGCGCGGACCCGACGGCAGCACGCCGCTGCAGTGGGCCGTGTACGGCGAGGATGTGGCCGAAGTGCAGCGCCTCATCCGCGCGGGGGCGGACGTCTCCGCGACCAACGATTACGGCGCGACGCCGATGATGCTCGCAGCCATGACGGGCAACACGGCGATCATCAAGCTCCTGCTCGCGGCCGGCGCGAGTCCCGAATCCCCGAACGAGGAAGGACAGACCGCGCTGATGCTCGTCGCGCGAACGGGCAACGTCGATGCCGCGAAGCTCCTGCTGCGGCATGGTGCGTCCGTGAACGCGCGCGAGCGCTTCCGCGGCCAGACGGCCCTCATGTGGGCCGCCGCGCGCCATCACCCGCAGATGATGGAGTTGCTGATCGATCACGGCGCCGAGGTGAACGCCCGCTCGGCGCTCTACGACTACGAGCGCCACGTCACGGCGGAGGGCCGGGCCAAGACCGAGGACACCGGAGGACTCACCCCGCTCCTGTTCGCCGCGCGCGAGAACTGCTTGGCGTGCGTCGACGTGCTGATCGCGCATCACGTCGATATCAATCTGCCCGACCCGGACGGCTACGCGCCGGTGACGGTCGCGATCATGAACGCGAACTGGGACGTGGCGAAGCGTCTGATCCTCGCCGGCTGCGACGTGAACCAGTGGGACATCTTCGGGCAGGGTCCGCTCTACGCGGCGATCGACGTGGGCGACATCGCCTCCGGCGGGCGCGGCTCGAACGATCCGCTCAACCAGGCGACGGAGCACGAGATCGTCCACCTGTTGCTCGAGCGCGGCGCCAATCCCAACATGCAGCTGTTTTACCGGCCGAAGAACCGCGGCTTCGCGGGCGCGGGTGGGCTCGTGTCGCGCGGCACGACGCCACTGATCCGCGCCGCCGCGGACGGGGACGTCGTGGTGGTGAAGATGCTCCTCGCCTCCGGCGCGGACGTTCATCTGTACCAGGCGGATCATGAAACACCCGTGATGGCCGCGCTGAGCCCGCAGCGCGGCGGCGGCGCGAGCGAGTTCAGGGCCGTCGCCGTGCTCAGAGTCTTGCACGCCGCCGGCGCGGACGTGAACGTTCTCTCGCATGTGCACCCTCTGAAGCGCACGCGCGGCGGCACCGCGCTCGAGTACGCGACACGTCTCGGCTGGACGCGGGCGATGGCGTTGCTCGTGATGTACGGAGCCGACGTGAACGCCAAGGACGACGACGGCCTCACGGCGCTCGACTACGCGATGGGTCGAGGCTACGTGCCGTTCCTGCAGACCAAGCATCCGCCGCAGTGGGACCTCGTCAAGCTGTTGCAGGGCTGGGGTGCGACGGTGCAGCTCGCGAAGACGCCTTACTGGCCACCGCAGGGGCCGCCGCTCGGCTACGCGGTCTACTCGCCGGTCATCTGGCCGCTCGGGCCTTAGATCGCGCCATGAGACGGCTGTCACGACGCCGCTTTCTGCGCGGCGGCCTCGAAGTTCTGGGCGCCGCGGCGAGCACGGGTGCGGCGCTCCACACCGCTCGGGCGACGGCGCTCGGCGCGCCGCCGCAGGGGGCACCGGGCGCGGCGGCGAGCATCTCCGCGACCGACCTCATCGCGAATGACCGGGGAGCGATGACGCTGCTCACGGGTGGCGGCTGCAACGTCGTCGCGGTGCGCGGTCCCGAGGGCTCGCTGCTGGTGGACGGGGGCCTTGCGGCGAGCTCCGGCGCACTGCTTGAGGCCGCCGCGGCGGCGACGGGCAATGCTCGGGTGAGCACGCTCATCGACACGCACTGGCATCCCTCGCAGACGGGCTCCAACGAGCGCGTCGGACGCGAGGGCGGCCTCATCATCGCGCACGAGGTGACGCGCCTCTACCTGGGTCGGGCCGCGCTTTCCAGTTGCTATCCGGGCAGCTACGGGCCGCTGCCCGCCGTCGCGCGGCCGACGAAGACCACACGCGACCGGGACTCCCTCGAGTTCGCCGGCCAGCACGTCGACTACGTCTATCTGCCCGCGGCGCACACCGACGGCGATCTGTACGTCCACTTTCCGGAGCGCAATCTCCTCGTGGCGGGCGGGCCGGTGCTCGGCGACACCTGGCCCGTCCTCGACATCCGCAACGGCGCGTGGGTCGGAGGGCTGGTGCAAGCCTATGAGACGCTCGCATCGCTCGCGCGGCCCGACACGCGCATCGTGCCCGCGAACGGCCCCCTGGTGAGCGGAGCGGAGATTGCCCGCCGCCGCGACATCTATCAGCAGCTCTTCAAGCAGCTGTTCGTGTACTTCAACAAGGGATTCGGCGCGGACGATGTGATCGCGGCCCGCCCTCTCAAAGCCTACGAGGCGCAGCTCGGCGACCCGGCCCGCTTCCTCGACGGCGCGTATCGGAGCCTGTTCCTCGCTTACGTCCCGGACTGACGGCGCGCCGCGCGAGCGGCGTCCCGCGAGGAGCCTACTTGGCGCGGCCGAGGTAGCCCTGGGCGATCATCGGAAGGGTGTAGACCTCGTCGAAGCCGGACGCGCCGGGGCTCAACACGTAGGCGATCGCGAACAGCGTTTTCTTGTCGGGCCCGGAGAAGGCCACGTCGATCAGATTGCGGGGCGCGGGGATCGTGCCGAGATACGTGCCGTCCGGCGCGAACACGCGCACGCCCGGATACCCCGCCATGTAGATGCGGCCCTCCGCATCGACCGCGCCGCCATCGTTGCCTCCGCCCGGAATCCTCGCCAGCACGTGCGTGTGGGTGAGCGATCCGTCGGGCCCCACGTCGGCGACGTACAGATTGCCGCCGCTGCCCATGTACATCTTGGTCTCATCGGGGCTCAAGACGGCGTCGTTCACGTCCTGGTCGAAGACCTTGGTCACTCGGCCGTCCGGGCTCGCGTAGTAAAAGCCCGCCCAGGCGAAGTAAACCCCACCGTTGTGGAGCGCCACGGCGGAGTCCATGGCGCCCGTGCCCTGGCACTCGAGCGGCTTGTCCTGGTACGAGTCGGCGATCAGCTTGCGCTCGGGCGCGAGCTCCCAGACCGAGGGGACCACGGCCCGCTCGGCGATGAACAGCTCGCCGAGCTTGTTCTCCGCGAGCGAGCCGCCGGTGTCGGTGTCCACGTACACGGTGGACGAGTGCCCATCGGGCGTGATCCGGACGACCTCGCTGTCGTCGTTCTGCGCAGCGAGCACGCTTCCATCGGGCTGGCCGACCATGCCGTCCGCGTTGTTGCCGTTGTGAACCCAGATGAGCTTCCACTCGACCCCGGCGGCGACCACTCCCGGGATCGCCTTGACCGAGTACGGGTAGGGGCCGGGCGGTCGCGGACGGAAGGTGAAGCGCCGCCGCGTAGAGGGCGGCGGCGGGGGCAGATTACAGAGCCCGCGGATGACGGCGTCACGCACGTCCGAGGCTGCTTGGACGCCCGATCCGGCCGGCTGCGCCCGATTGACCGGGAGCTGAGCCATCGCGACCGCGGTCACGAGCGAGCCGACGACGGACAACAGTGCGATCGATCTCGATCTCGTCACGACTCCCCCCCTCGCAGCAGCGGCGCGGGAGCGAATCCGGCGCCTTGGTGTTGTTCGGGTCCGCCCATCGCAACGGGGCGTATGCTGACTCGCGCTCACCGCAAGGTCAACCCGCGCGGCGAGTGTCAGCCGGCGCGAGTGCCAGCCGCCGCAAGGGCCTCAGTCGGTGAGCCGGCTCGTGAGCTCGGCCGCGGTGAGCCGGCCGGTCGCAAGCGGCTGACCGAGATCGAACTCCCGGGTGCGCGCGAGCGAGCCGACGACCACGGGATCGAACCCCGCCTCGCGCACCAGCTGCTCGGCGATCACCAGGGCTTGCGGGTCGTCCCCTCCGATCGGGATCGCGAGGCGCTCGGGTCGTCGATCGCCCTCGCTCGCGAGCACGGCGGCGGGGATGCAGTTGAAGGCGCGCACGACCCGGCGGTTGTGCAGGTACTCCGCGGTCGCGATGCCGGCGCCCTTTCTCTGCGCATCGATCGCCATCGCGCCATCGCGGCGCTCGACGGGATTGCTCGTGTCGAGGATCACCTTGCCGGCGAGCTCCCGGCGCAGGTCGCTGCCGAGCTCGGGCATCGCGGCGTAGGGCACGGAGATGAGGATGACGGTGCCGAAGGCGGCGGCCTCGCGTGGCGTGCCCGCGTGCGCGCGCGGACCGAGACGAGCGACGAGCGCCTGCAGCTCCTGCGGGTGGCGCGAGGAGACGAGCACCTCGTGGCCCGCCCTCACCCAGTACGCGGCGAGCGCGCCGCCGATGCGGCCGGTGCCGATGATGCCGATCCTGAACGGTGCATCCGGCGCTTGAGCCTCGGCGAGGGGGACAGCGGTGAGGAGCACCGGCGCCACGAGCGCGAGCGCGACGAGCATCGGCGCAACGAGCGGGATCGCGGCGAGCGCCCGTGCGACGAACGCGCGGCGGCCGATGGGGGCGGTATGGGTCATAGGCGGCACCTCGGGCACGGCATCAGACGGCGGGCATCGCATAGGACGGCCGGTCGTCGCCGGGTCCGGGTCCGGGCCCGGGCCGCGCGGCCGGCCAGCGTGCGGTGACCGTCTTGATGCGGGTGAAGAATCGCACGCCGTCCATGCCGTGCTGGTTCACATCGCCAAAGGCCGAGCGCTTCCAGCCCCCGAAGGAGTGATAGGCCACGGGAACGGGAATCGGAACGTTGATGCCCACCATGCCGACGTTCACGCGCGTCGCGAACTCCCGCGCGGCCCCGCCGCTGCGCGTGAAGATGGCCGCGCCGTTGCCGTACGGATGCGCGGAGGGCAGCGCCAAGGCCTCCTCGAAGCTTGCGGCGCGCACGATTTGCAGGACCGGCCCGAAGATCTCCTCCTGGTAGCTGCGCATCGCCGGCGTCACCCGATCGAGGAGCGTGGGACCCAAGAAGTAGCCGCCCGCGGCTCCCGGCAGCTCGAGGCCGCGTCCGTCGATGACGAGCTCCGCGCCCTCGCGCACGGCGAGCTCGATGAAGCGCAACACGCGCTCGCGGTGTGCGGCGCTCACCAGTGGGCCGTAATCGGCCTCGCGATCGGTCGGCACGCCGACTCTGAGTCGGCCGATGGCGCTCACGAGGCGCGCGCGCAGCGCCTCGGCGGTGTCCCCTCCGACCGCGACCGCGACGGGCAGCGCCATGCAACGCTCGCCGGCCGATCCGAATGCGGCCCCCGCGATGTCGCGCGCGGCCTGATCGAGATCGGCGTCGGGCAGGACGATGCCGTGGTTCTTCGCCCCGCCCATGGCCTGCACGCGCTTGCCGAGCGCCGTCGCGCCGGCGTAGACGTGCTGCGCCACCTGCGAGGACCCGACGAAGCTCACCGCCGCGATGAGCGGGTGGGCGATGATCGCATCGACCGCCTCCCGGTCGCCGTGCACCACGCTCAGGATCCCCGCGGGGGCGCCGGCCTCCGCGAGCAGCTCGGCGAGCCGCACCGGCACGGAGGGGTCCTGCTCCGAGGGCTTGAGGATGAACGCGTTCCCGCAGGCGATCGCCGGGCCGAACATCCACATGGGAATCATGGCGGGGAAGTTGAAAGGCGTGATGCCGGCGACGACGCCGAGCGGCTGGCGCAGCGAGTAGACATCGATGCCGCGCCCCGCTCCTTGCGTGTACTCGCCCTTCAGCAGGTGCGGAATGCCGCAGGCGAACTCGATCACGTCCAATCCCCGCTCGATGTCTCCGCGGCTGTCGGCGAGCACCTTTCCATGCTCGCTCGAGAGCAGCTCCGCGAGCTCCTGCAGGCGGCTCTCGACGAGCCGCTTGAACTCCGCGAGCACGCGGGCGCGGCGCTGCGGGCTCTCGGCCGCCCAGGAGGGCTGCGCCGCCGCCGCGGCCTCGACGGCCCGGGCGACTTCCGCGCCCGTTGCGAGGGGCACGCGCGCTTGCGGGCTGCCGTGCGCCGGATCGTGGACTTCGGCGAAGCGCTCGCCGCACCCGGGAGAGCGGGCGCCTGCGATGAAATGCGGGATCGCGCGCAGCATGGCCGAGTATCTTCTCACGCGGCGGGCGGGCGCGCGGGTCCTCAGGCGAGCGGCAGATCCCGCGGCGTCGCCCAGGTGCCGTGCACCTGGCTCGGATTGCGGAACGGCAGGATGACCCGCGCGAGCTCGGTCATCGATCCGGCGTCCACGACGGCGAGCTCCGCGCGCATCGCGGCGAGATTGTGGACGGTCGCGAGCAGATAGCCGTCGCCCTCCGGGCTCGCGGTGGAGCGCGGGATGAAGCAGGGCTCTTGCAGGAGGTGTGCCTCGCCTGCGAAGTACGACGCCATCGTTCCGGTCTTCAGGTCGAAGCGCGCGAGGGAGTTGTTCGGCTGCGCGCGCGGATCCTCGGGGAGGCTCCCGCGGAACGGCCGGCTGTGATCGGCAAACTGGACGTAGACGTACCGATGCGCGCGGGTGAGGAAGCGGTCGTCGATGCGCGTGAAGCTCGTCACCTCCCGGCCGAACAGCACCTGCTCGCGGCAGCGATCCTCCGCGGAGTCGAGATCGAAGGTGAGGCGGCGGAGGGTGTTCGCGTGCATCTCGAACGCGCCCCCGCGGATGTCCGGAAAGAACGGCCAGGTGTTCCCGTCGGCCAGCGGCAGGTCGAGGTAGACCGTGTTGCCCTCGGCCCAGGCGTTCGCCGTGTGGACGATCGAGCGCTCCGGGCCGCGGAACCAGCGAATCTCGCGCGGCTCGCCGTGGCGCGGGACGATCGCGTAATAGCTCTCCTGCGCGCGGTCCCAGCCCCAGTGGATCGCGCCGCGCTTCAGCCGCTCGAGGCTCGTGACGAGGGAGCTGCCCGGAACGATCACGTGCCGCTCCGTGATCGCGATGTCGTGCAGCATCGTCACGTACGGGACCTCGAAGCGGATCGAGCTCGTGATGGCGCCTGCCCGGTCGAACGTCGCGAGAAACACATCCGGGGCCGCAAGGCCGCTCGCCTCGTACCCGTAGGCGATGAGCTCTCCGGTCCGCGGGTCGAGCTTCGGGTGCGCGGTGAAGGTCTGACTGCGCCACTGCCCGCCGAAGTCCTCCTGCCGCAGCGTCTCGAGCGTGTTCGGGTCGAGCTCGTACGGCAGCCCGTCCTCCTTCGTCGCGTAGAGCTTTCCCGCGAGCACGACGGGGGTCGTGTTCGCGGTGGTGCGCTCGCCGGGAAGCTCGGGGTTGCGGACCTCCGGGTCGTCGGTGTAGGGGTTGCGGTAGTAGCCGTAGAGCTGCCTGCGGGCGGCGAGCTGCCTGGAGAAGCGGTCGGTGCGCACGTAGCGGCCGCGGTAATCGACGATCCCGCGCCTGAAGCGGAACATGCTCACGTAGCCGTCGGCGGAGAGGCTTGCCTCGTCGGCGAACTTCGGCGGATAGAGCCAGTCGGCGTGCAGCCGGTAGAACGCGCCGTCGAGGTCCTCGGGCACGGCGCCGGTCACCTCGCAATCGAGCACCTCCGCGGCGAATCGGGCGGGGCTGAAATACCCGACGGCCTGCGGCATCCTCGAGAAGTCCACCACGACTTCGGTCCCGCTCCCGGCACGACTTAAGGCGCGCGCCCGCCCGGCTGCAGGCCCGCCGCCTTGGCCTCGTTCGCCTGCGCGATCATGTAGGCGCGCACCGCCTGCACCTCGGGCTCGGTGAGTCGGCTCTTGAACGAGGCCATGCCGTTCGGCTGGAGCGCGCCTCCGAGGACGATCGCGTCGAACGCCTCCGCGCTCCCGAGCGCCGGTGAGTAGCGCAGATCGGGGAAGATCTCGCGATTGGCGGCCGGAGGATCGTGGCACATCGCGCAGTGGACCTCGAATTGCTCGTGGCCCGCCTCGATCGTCGCCGCGGAAGCCGTCGAGGGCGGCGGATCGAGCACCGGCGGGGGCGGCGGCGGCGGCGCCGGGGGGAGCGATGCGGTTCCGCCGAGCTTGAAGACGAGCAGGCGCGATGCGTTGCTCATTCCGTAGCTCACGAGGCCGTAGCCGACCTCCTCCGCGATGTACTGCACGCCGTCCACGGCAAAGCTCATCGGTCCGGCGACCACGCCGGTCTCGGCGTCCATCGACCAGAGCGGCTTGCCGTCCGTCGCGCGATACGCGACGAAGCGGCCGTCGGTGGTGCCCTGGAAAACGAGCCCGCCCGCGGTCGAGAGCGTTCCGGCGCCGATCCTGCCGAGAGGCTGCGAGCGCCACACCTCACGCTGCCTCACCGGATCCCACGCGAGGAGCCGCGAGGGGGATCCGGCAGGCCGGGCCGGCGCCCGCCTGCCGGTCGGCGTCGGGAACGCAAGGCCGGTGTTCGCCCCCATCGGGACGTACGTGAACGTCTTCGCGCCCATCATCGAGAACCGGGTGTCGATCGCCGAGAAGTAAACGAGGCCGGTGAGCGGATCGAAGGACATGGGATGCCACGCATGCGCGCCCTGGCCGCTCGGCTCGACGAATGCAGGCTTCCCCGTGATGTCGTAGCGCGACGCCGGGTTCGGAATCGGCCGCCCGGTCTCCGGATCGATCCCCCGGGTCCAGCTGACGGGGACGAAGTTCTTGGCCGAGATGAGCGCGCCGGTGCGCGCATCGAGCACGTAGAAGAACCCGTCCTTGGAGGCTTGCATGACCACCCTGCGCGCCGCACCGCCGATTCGCAAGCGGGCGAGCATGAGCGGCGGGGTGGCGTCGTAGTCCCACTCCTCCCCCGGGGCGACCTGGTAATGCCACACGTACGCTCCGGTGTCGGCGTTGACCGCGATGATCGAGGCGACGAACAGATTGTCTCCGCCGCCCGATCCGCGGAAGGCGCGGTTCCAGGGCGAGCCGTTGCCCGTGCCGAAGTAGACGAGGTTGAGGGTCGGATCGTAGACGATGGCATCCCAGACTCCGCCGCCGCCTCCGGCGCGCCACCAGTTGCCATGCCAGGTTTGCGCGGCCTTCGCGAGGATCGGCTGCTCGAAGCCGTTCGCGGGATTGCCGGGCACGGTGTAGAAGCGCCAGTCGAGCTTTCCGCTCCGTGCATCGTACGCGGAGAGGTAGCCTCGGATGCCGAACTCGCCTCCGGCGTTGCCGATCAGGATGCGGCCCTTCGCGACCCGCGGCGCTCCGGTCACCGTATACGGCTTGTCGTGATCCACGGTGAGCACGGACCAGATGACCTGGCCCGTCTTGGCATCGAGGGCGATGAGGCGCCCATCGTAGGTGGCGAGATAGATCTTGCCGCGCCAAGCCGCGAGGCCGCGGCTCACGACGTCGCAGCAGCCTCGCCCGGCGAACTCTCCGGGCACCTTCGGATCGTAGGCCCAGAGCAACCGCCCGGATCGCGCATCGTAGGCCCTGACCTTGCTCCAGGCGGTCGTGAGGTACAGCACGCCGTCGATCTCGAGAGGCGTGCCTTCCTGGCTGCGGTTCGTGTCGAAGTCCGCAAACCAGGCAAGCCCGAGCCTCGAGACGTTGCGCGTGTCGATCGCGGCGAGCGGGCTGAAGCGCTGCTCATCGTACGTGCGGCCGACGGACATCCACTCGCCGGGCTCGCTGTTCGCCCGGGTGAGGCGACTTGCCGTCACGGAGGCCGGCATCGCCGCGAGCGTGCCGGCCGCGAGCGTCGCACCGGCGGTGCGGGCGGGTCCGGCGCTCAGGGCCTGCGAAAGCCAGGCGCCGGCGGCCCACATCGCTGCCGCCGCGCAGGCACCTCGACACGCAAGTGCTCGTCCCCTCACGCTCAACCCCCGAAGTGCGGCTGCGGCGCGGTGCGATGCTCCGTGCCTGCAAGCATTCGCTCGAGTGTACCACCGGGGAGGGCGGGCCTGATCGGCGAGCGTGGACTCTGCAGAAAGGGTACCCTTGCGCCGGGCGGGCTTTGGGAGCCTCCGATGTCGGATGAAGCCTTGAACCCTCTTCCTCTGCACGCGCCGATCTCGGCCAACGGCGTTGATTTGCGCCGCGTGGGCGCCCATCCGGATTACTGGTATCCCCTCGCCTGGGGCGATGAGCTCAAGCCGGGCCGAACCCTCGGGCGCTGCTTCGGCGGTCAACCGATCGCGCTCTACCGGGGCCGAGGCGGACAGGTGTTCGCCCTGGAGGATCGCTGCGCGCATCGCCAGGTGCCCTTGCATCTCGGCGTCGTGTGCGGCGATGAGCTCAAGTGCCACTACCACGGCTGGACGTACGACGGCGGCGGGCGCTGCGTCGATGTGCCCTACCTCGGCAAGGACCGTCTGCCGAACGGCGTGCGGAGCTATCCCGCGCGCGAGATCGACGGACTGGTGTTCGTCTTTCCCGGCGACGCCGCGCTCGCCGAGAGCCGGGTGCCCGGGCCGCTCGGTGCGGCTCGGCGCGGCGACTACAAGACCCGGCGCCTGAACCGCGAGGTGGCCGCCCACTACACGTTCATGCACGAGAACCTCT
This sequence comes from Gammaproteobacteria bacterium, assembly GCA_030040575.1. Classification (GTDB taxonomy): domain Bacteria; phylum Pseudomonadota; class Gammaproteobacteria; order Steroidobacterales; family Steroidobacteraceae; genus JASHUC01. Next base: position 2,711 of record JASHTK010000007.1, on the reverse strand, counting down.
TCGACATGAACCACCAGTTCATGCACCGCAAGCAAATGGGCTCGATCCGCGCGCGGTGCCTCGGACGGCAGCACGGGGATCACTGGGCACAGGTCGAGTACAGCTTCAGCCGCACCGAGGGGAAGCCGTCGGTCGGCGAGCGGATCATCGTGGACCTGATCCGCAAGCGCAACGAGCCGAAGCAGGGGTTCTCCGATCACATGCGGATCCGCACCGATTACCCCTCCCAGAGCTTGAAGGTGTGGGTCGGTCGCGACGTGAGCGACCGCCACGATCCGGTGCTCGATGTGTGGCTCTGCTACACCCCGCTCGATGCCGAGCAGCGGACCAACCGCACGTTCGGGTATCTCTCGGTGAAGAAGCCGCCGATCCCGGGTCTGATCCACGCGGCGTGGCCCTTCGTGGTCTGGTTCACCGAGAGCATCTTTCGCGAGGATCAGGACATCGTCGAGTACGAGCAAAGAGCGCACGATGCGCAGGGCGCGGACTGGAACAACGAGATCTTCCCGGCGATCCGTGACCTCCGCGACGTGCTGGCGCGGTCCGGGAGGCTCATCCCGGGATGAGGAGCCGATCGCGGAGGAGGCGCGCCGATCCGGACGCGGGGCGGCGACTGCCCGAGCCGGGGCGGGCAGCGGGCGAGCGGGACATCTGCGTCTACTGCGCATCGAGCCGGACGGCCCACCCCGATTACCGCGACGCCGCGCGCAGGCTCGGCGCGACGCTCGCCGAGCAAGGCTTCGGCATCGTCTACGGCGGCGGCGGCGCCGGCTCCATGGGCGCTCTTGCCGATGGGGCGCTCGGCAAGGGCGGTCGAGTGGTCGGTGTCCTGCCCCGGTTCATGGCCGATCTCGAATGGGGCCACAAGGGGCTCACGGAGCTGCGGCTGGTCGAGGACATGCGAGCGCGCAAGCATTTGATGCTCGCGCGGAGCCTTGCGGCCGTCGCCCTGCCGGGCGGCTCGGGCACGCTCGAGGAGCTCCTCGAGGCAATCACGCTCAAGCGGCTCGGGCTGTACCTCAACCCGATCGTCCTCGTCGATACGCGGGGGTTCTTCGCTCCGCTCATCGAGCTGCTCTCCCGCGCCGTCGCGGAGCGCTTCATGGACGAGCGGCACCTCGGCATGTGGCAGGTCGTCGCGCAGCCCGAGCAAGTGCCGCAGGCGCTCGGGACGGCGCCCCCGTGGACCGCCGCGGCGCGCAGCTTCGCGGCCGTGTAGCTAGCCCTTCACGACCTCGCAGCCCTCGTGCCTTCTCCTCAGCGTCGCGCAGGCCGACTTCGCCTCCTCCTCGCTCATCGGCGCCGAGCGCAGATGGATCATCCTCGACGGAGGCGTCGGCGGAGCGACGACCACGTCGTGCAACAGGCCCGCAAAGCGCACCTTGAATCGTGCGCCGGCTCGCTCGGCCTGCCGCGCGCTGCGATACGAGCCCGCGAGCTGCACGCGATACGGGTGGTTGAGACGCTCGAGCTGCGCCCGGGCCTCATCGGATTGCGCGCCTGTCGGATACTGCTCGAGGAAGGCCTGCAGCGCGGACGTCGTGCCGACGCCGGATGCGCTCTGCCAGGCGGCGGCGCGCTCGAAGCCCGTGATCCTCGCGCTCGCCTCCCCGAGGTGTGAGCCGTGCGGCTCGAGCCGCGCGTACTGCCTGAAGCTCGCCTCCGTATCGGCGCTCATCGCGTCCATCCACGCCTGATCGTCCTGCCGCGCACGGATCCTCGAGCGCGCCTCATCGGCCTGCTGTCCGTTCGGATGCTGCATGAGAAAGTCCTGGTAGGCCGCGACCGTGTCGGCTGCCGTCGCCTTCTGCCAGTCAGCCTCGGTCGAGCTGCATGCGGCGAGAATCGTCGCGAGCAAGACACTCACTGCGCCCAGTCGTTTCATGCTTCAGCCCTCACCAGCCGCTCGCCTCGCTCAGCGGCCGCCCTCGAGCTCGCGGCGCAGCGCGCGGTGCGCGATATGGGCGATGAGGATGGTGACCGCGACCGTGCCCGCGAGCCCCGTCCACAGCAGGATGTGCTCGGGACCTGCGATGTGGACCCGGCCCGCGAGCACCTGCGCGAGGCTCGTGGCGGCCGAGCCCGCGTATACATAGAGGACCATCCCCGGTAACATCCCGATCCACGAGCCGACGATGTAGTCGCGCGGCCGCACGGCGGTGATGCTGTAGCCGTAGTTGAGCAGGTTGTACGGAAACGCCGGCGACAGCCGCGTGAGCAGCACCACCCAGAAGCCGCGCGAGCCGAGCGCGCGATCGAGCGCGCAGAACGTCGGCCAAGCCTCGATGCGGCGGCACACCCAATCACGCGCCAGCGTGCGGCCGATGGCGAAGGCGGCGGTGGCGCCCGCGATGCTCGCGAAGGACACGAGCAGCATCCCGCGGGTGAAGCCGAAGATCGCGCCGGCCGCGAGCGTCAGCAGGAACTCGGGCAGGAGGCAGACGATTGCGACGACGTACAGCAAGAAGAACGGCACCGCGGCGGACTCGCGGTGCGCCTTGGTCCAGGTGAGCGCGGCGCGCAACCAGTGCTCCACCGGTAGCAGGAGAGCGCCCGCGATGAGCACCACGAGCAGCAGGGCCCCGATCAGCGCGCGGATCCTCATCGGAGCGAGCCCCGCGCTGCGGGGTCGGTCGCGCGCGCCGGCCGCCGGCGCGGCAGCCGCGACTGCCGAGCGCGCGTAGTCCGCTCGGCCGGCAAGGCGCGCCGCC
>JASHTK010000046.1 GCA_030040575.1 Gammaproteobacteria bacterium | reverse complement strand
GTCGATCGCGCGCGCGGCGTCGTCATGTCCTTCGTCATGTTCCAGCACGAAGGGAACGTCAAGTTTGCGGACGTTCCCGGCGTCGGCGAGGTCCCGATGTCGGCGGCCGCCCTGCGTCCGTTCTCCGTCGTGATCGCGGAGACCTTCGAGATCAAGCGGGGTCAGATCCGCGAGATCGAGGCGGTCATGACGAAGCTGCCCTATGGTGCCGGAACCGGCTGGACGCCGTAGCTCGAGGCCTCCGCACGGCGCACCTCCACGGCGCGCGCCTCGGCCTCCTCAGGCCCCGACGATATTCGGATCCCGCCACGCCCGCTCGAACGGCAGCCGCCACGCGTTCGGGGCGATCAACTGATGGATGGCGTTCGGTCCCCAGGAGCCGGGCGCGTAGAGCCGGACGGGCGGTGGCGCCTCGAGCAAGGGCACCGACACCTCCCAGAGCCGCTCGATGCCCTCGGCCGTATTGAATAAGGTGTGGTCGCCCCGCATGGCATCGAGGATCAGCCGCTCGTAGGCCTCGAGCACATCGCCCTCGAAGCCGGTATCGTGCATCGCGAACTGCAGGCTCAACTTGTCGAGCCGCATGCCCGGGCCCGGCCGCTTGCCGTAGAACGACAGCGACATCTTGGAGGAGTCCGCGAGGTCGAACGTCAAGTGGTCCGGACCCTGGGAGCCGACGCCCGAGCCCGCCGGAAACATGCTCTTCGGCGGCTCGCGAAAGGCGATCGAGATGATCCGTTGTCCCTCCGCGAGACGCTTGCCCGTGCGGAGGTAAAACGGCACGCCCGCCCAGCGCCAGGTGTCGATGGAGCAGCGCAGCGCGATGAAGGTCTCGGTGTCGGACTCGACGGCGACGCCTTTCTCGGCGCGGTAGCCGGTGTACTGGCCGCGCACCACGTCGGAGGGGCGGATGGGCAGCATGCAGCGGAACACCTTGTTCTTCTCGTCGCTGATCGGGGCGGGCGCGAGCGAGGTGGGAGGCTCCATCGCGACGAACGCGAGGATCTGGAACAGGTGGGTCACCACCATGTCGCGATAGGCCCCCGTGGACTCGTAGAACGCCGAGCGCCCGCCGAGCCCGAGCGTCTCGGGCACGTCGATCTGCACGTGATCGATGAAGTTGCGGTTCCAGATCGGCTCGAACAGACCGTTCGCGAAGCGGAACGCGAGGATGTTCTGCGCCGGCTCCTTGCCGAGGAAGTGATCGATGCGAAAGATCCGCTCCTCGGCGAACACCTCGTGCAGCTTCGCGTTGAGCGAGATCGCGCTCGCGAGGTCGGTGCCGAAGGGCTTCTCCATGATGATGCGCGAGCGCGCGACGAGGTCCGCCTCGCCGAGCATGTGAATCGCCGAGAGCGCCGCGTTCGGCGGCACGCTCAGGTGATGCAGGCGATCGTTCTGGCCGTTGAAGCCCCGCTCCGCCCGCTCGACGGCCGCCTTCACACCGCTCGGTCCGGAGGAGAGCGGCACGTAGTCGAGGGACTCGCTGAAGCTCTTCCACTCCCCGTCCTCGACCTTGCGAGTCGAGAACTCCCCGAGCGCCTGCCGCGCGAGCGCGCGAAAGCCCTCGGCCGTCAGATCATCGAGCGAGACGCCGACGAGCCGGAAGCCCGGAATGAATCCGTTGTTCGCGAGCCGGAACAGTCCCGGCAGCAGCTTCCGCTTGGCGAGGTCGCCCGTGGCGCCCACCAGGACGACGACTTGAGGACGTTCCGGACCCACTCCGGCGGGATTCTTCGCCACTGCGCGCACCCTCTACTGGTCGGATCGAACGGTGTGCGGTCAGTATGCCAGATCGGAGGGGCCTTCGAGCCTTGGCCGACCGGTCCCGGACCCCTCGCGCCACGGTCCCTCACCTCACCCGCCGCTTGCCGAGCTTGCGCGCGAGCGTGCGGCGATGCATGCCGAGCCGGCGGGCCGTCTCGGAGATGTTGAACCCCGTCTCGACGAGCATCTCGTGGATGCGCTCCCACTCGAGATTCTTGAGCGAGGTCGGCCGCTCGCTGAGCGCCACGCGCGCATCGCCCGCGGCCTTGCTGAAGGCCTCCTCGATGTCGTCGGTGTTCGCGGGCTTGGTGAGGTAGTGGCAGGCGCCGAGCTTGATCGCCTCGACGGCGGTCGCGATGCTCGCGAAGCCGGTGAGCACGACGATGAGCATGGATGCATCGTGCGAGTGCAGCGCCTCGACGCAGGCGAGGCCCGATGCGCCCGCGAGCTTGAGGTCAACGACCGCATAACCGGGCGCTCGAGTCGCGAGCAGCCGCGTCACCTCCTCGAGCCCCGTCGCGAGCAGCACCTCGTAGCCCCGTCGCTCGAAGGAGCGCTTGAGGGTACGGGCGAAGGCATCGTCGTCCTCGACGATGAGGAGAAGCCGATCAGCGGCCAGGGCTGCGATCCTCCACTTTGAGGGTGGCCAGCGGGAGGTTCAGCGTCACCGCCGCGCCGCCTTCCGGGCGGTTGCCGGCCGAGACGGTGCCGCCGAGCTTGCGCACGACGTTCACCACGAGGAACAGGCCGAGCCCGCCGCCCGGGCGGCCCTTGCTCGATCGATACGGCTTGCCGAAATTCTCGAGCATCTCGGGCGCGAACCCCGCTCCGCGGTCGCTCACTCGCAGCACGAGCGCGTCGTCCGCCCGCTCGGCCTCGAGCGCGACCCACGAGGGCGAGGCCTCGAGCGCGTTGTCGAGCACGTTGAAGACGATCTGCTTCAGCGCCGTGTCGGACACGATCGGCACGTCCTCGCCGAAGGCGTTTCGATACTGCAGCGTCGGTTCCGAGCGGCTGAGCCGCCACTCCGTGCCGATCGCATCGAGGAAGGTGTTCACGGTCGTCACCGCTGGCGCATCGCCCCGCGCCTCGCCCGAGGACTTGAGGATGCCGCTCACGATCGACTTGCAGCGCTGCACGGCCGCCTGCATCTCGTCGATCTCCTGCAGCATTTCGGGCGCCGCGAGCGGGCGCATGCGCCGCCAGTCCCCGAGCACCACCGAGAGCAGCGCGAGGGGCGTTCCGAGCTCGTGCGCGGCGCCGGAGGCGAGCAGGCCCATCCTCACGATGTGATCCTCCTCCATGGCATGCTGCCGCAGGGCCGCAAGCCGCGCATCGCGCCGGCGCAGGTTCTGCATGATGAGGATCACGAACACGACGAGCAGCGCCGCATCGAGGACGAAGCAGGCGAGCATGCCGGCGATGTGCAGCGCGAAGAGCTTGCCGGCGAGACGTGGTGGCAGGGCGAGCGGCCGGTAGAGCACGGTGAGGCTCGCAAAGCCGCCGACGGCGAGGGCGACGACCGCCCAGATCGACCAGGCGTCGAGGAGCACGGCGGCGATCGTGATCTGGAGCAGGTAGAGAAAGGTGAAGGGGTTCGTCGCGCCCCCGCTGAGGTAGAGCTGAGCGGTGAGCGCGGCCACGTCCACGATGAGCACCGTGAGCAGCGCGCGGCTCCCCACCTCCGCTCGATGCCGGAGCCCGCCGAGGCTCGCGAGGTTGAGCGCGACGAGGAGGGCGATGACGAGGAGCATGGGAGCGAGCGGCAGCTCGATCCCGAGCCCGTACTGCACGACCGCGATCGCCGCGATTTGTCCGATGACCGCGATCCAGCGCAGCTGGATCAGCAGCATCATGTTCCGGCGGTTCGTGGTGTCTCGGCCGGGCTCGGTGCGAGGGCTACCCGAGCCGTCGACGCTCAGAGTCTTGTGCGAGCTCTCCACTCGTCCTTCCCCGCGTGGATCGTCACTCCGGCGAGCATGAGCGCCAGCCCGAACCACGTCAGTGCATAGACGAGATGATTGTTGGGAAAGCGGATCACGGTCAACCCGCCGACCGGGAACCCCCCCGGATTTGCCGTGGCATCCGCGTCGATGAAGTAGGGGGCGGCGTTCGCGAGGTGCCGAGCGGCCGCGATGGCGGCCACGTCGCGCGAGTACCAGCGATTCGCGGCGGGCGCATTCTGGTGCAGGAACGCGCCTCCCGGCTCGGTCATGCGCAGTAGCCCGGTCACGACCGTCTCGCCGCCGTGGTCGCCCCCCGCGCGCGTGCGCCGATCAAGCCGCTCCGGCGGCACGAAGCCGCGATTGACGAGCACGGTGAAACCCGCCTCCGTTCGCAACGGCGTGAGCACCCAGAAGCCGCCGCCGAGGTCGGTCACCGCTCGCACGAGGGTCTCGCGGTCGTTGAGGAACTGCCCACTCACGCGCACGCGCAGGTACTCATCCTGCGCCCGGCTCACCTGCGGCCACGCCGCAGGTCCCGGCGCGGCGACCGGCGTCGCGTGCACTCGCCGGTCGACCCGCTCGATCAGGTCGAGCTTCCACACCCGCCGCTCGAGCTGCCAGATGCCGAGCGCCGTGAGCCCGGCGATCCCGAGGAGGGTGAGGAGAGTGAGGAGCAGGAGCTTGAGCGGTGGCCGGGGCGCCCGCATCGCCTCGACCGCAGCGCTCACCGCATCGGTCCCACGCCGCCCCCGGACATCGAGGCCATCCCCGGCATCGGCGCCATCCCGGACATCGAGCCCATCCCGGACATCGAGCCCATCGCGCCTCGAGGCGCCGGGCCCGTGGCGGCGCCACTTGCGGACGTGGGTGCCGCACCGCCCCCGGACGTTGGCGCCATCGCGCCGCCCGGCAGCGGGCCCACGCTCTCGTCGGCCATCTCCTCCATGGCCTGCTCCGGCATCATGTTCACGTTGAGGTGGTACATCACCCACATCGACCCGGAGAGCGCGATGACGACCAGGATGAGCGTGAAGATCAGGGCCATCATCGTCCAGCCTCCCTCCGACCGCGCGTTCATGTGGAGGAAGTAGACCATGTGAACGACGATCTGGGCGGCGGCGAAGACCGCGATCGCGAGCGCCGTCGCTTGCTTGCCGCCGAGCGTGCCCGTCGAGACGAGCGCGAACGGAATGGCCGTCAGCAGGACCGAGAGCCCGAAGCCGGCGAGATAGCTCCGCAGCGAGCCGCGATGCTCCGGATGCGCTGCGTGCGATCCGTGACGCCCGTGCGCGTCGGGGTAGACTCCCCGCGCGCCGGCGTAGAGCTCCTGCGCCGCAGGCACACCCGCGCGCGTTCCGGCGCTTGCCAGGTCGTCCTCGCTCATCGCAGCATCCCCATCAGGTAGACGAACGTGAACACTCCGATCCAGATCACATCGAGGAAGTGCCAGAACAGGCTGAAGCAGGCGAGCCGGCGCGTGTTCGCCGGGATGAGCCCGCGCCGTCCCACTTGCGCCATGAGCGTCGTCATCCAGATCAACCCGACGCTCACGTGCAGGCCGTGCGTGCCGACCAGGGTGAAGAAGCAGGAGAGGAAGGCGCTGCGGTCCGGACCCGCGCCCTCGCGGACCATGTGCGCGAACTCCTGGATCTCGACCCCGACAAAGGTGAGCCCGAACAGGGCCGTCACGGCGAGCCACGCCTGCATCGCCGCGACCCGGCCCCGCTCGACCTCGAGCATCGCGAGCCCGCAGGTGAGGGAGGAGAGCAGCAGCATCGCGGTGTTGAACTCCACGGTCGGCAGCTCGAGCACCTGCCGCGCGGACGGTCCGCCCGCGTAGTTGCCGCCGACCACGGCGAACGTCGCGAAGAGCGCCGCGAAGAGCAGGCAGTCGCTCATCAGGTAGATCCAGAATCCGAGCAGCGTGCTACCGCCCTCCTCGTCGGCGTGCTCTTGGATGTGCTCGTGGACGTGCTCGAACTCGATGCGCTCCAGTGCGACCGCCATGGCTCAGCCCTCGGCGGCGAGCGTGGGCGTGCGGGCGCGCTCGATCCGCGCGACCTCGTCCGCCGACAGGTGGAAGCTGCGCTGGTAATTGAAGGTGTGACCGATCGCCACCACGAACAGCGCGAGGAAGCATGTCGCGGCGAGCCACCAGATGTACCACACCATCGCGAAGCCCAGGATGGTGCTGAGCGCCGCCAGGATGACCCCGGTGCCCGTGTTGCGCGGCATGTGGATCGGCTTGAAGCCCTCGAGCGGCCGGCGGTAGCCGCGCTTTTTCATCTCCCACCACGCGTCGCGGTCGCGAATCACCGGGGTGAAGGCGAAGTTGTACTCCGGCGGCGGCGAGGGGGTCGACCACTCGAGCGTCCGGCCGCCCCACGGGTCGCCGGTCGCATCCCGCAGCCGCTCGCGGTCGCGGATGCTCACGAACAGCTGCATGAGGAAGGCGAGGATCCCGACGAAGATCAGCGCCGCGCCGAGCGCCGCGATCACGAACCAGATCTGCAGCGACGGATCGTCGAAGTGGCGCAGCCGGCGCGTGACGCCCATCAAGCCGAGTACGTAGAGCGGCATGAAGGCGACGTAGAACCCGCTCACCCAGAACCAGAACGACACCCTGCCCCAGAACGGATCGAGCCGGAACCCGAAGGCCTTCGGGAACCAGTAGTTGATCCCGGCGAACATGCCGAACACCACTCCTCCGATGATCACGTTGTGAAAGTGCGCGACGAGGAACAGGCTGTTGTGCAGCACGAAGTCCGCGGGCGGCACCGCAAGGAGTACGCCCGACATGCCGCCGATCACGAACGTCAGCATGAAGGCGATCGTCCACAGCATCGGCAGCTCAAAGCGGATGCGCCCTCGGTAGAGCGTGAAGAGCCAGTTGAACATCTTGGCGCCCGTCGGGATGGAGATGATCATCGTCGTGATGCCGAAGAACGCGTTGACGCTCGCGCCCGATCCCATCGTGAAGAAGTGGTGCAGCCACACGAGGTAGGCGAGGACCGTGATGCACACGGTCGCGTAGACCATGGAGCTGTAGCCGAACAGGCGCTTGCCCGAGAAGGTGGCCGTCACCTCCGAGAACACACCGAAGGCGGGCAGGATGAGGATGTAGACCTCCGGATGTCCCCAGATCCAGATGAGGTTCACGTACATCATCGCGTTGCCGCCGAAGTCGTTCGTGAAGAAGTGCATGCCGAGGTAGCGGTCGAGGGCGAGCAGGGCGAGCACCACGGTGAGCACCGGGAACGAGGCGACGATGAGCACGTTCGTGCAGAGCGTCGTCCAGGTGAACACCGGCATCCTCATCAGCGTCATTCCGGGAGCACGCAGCTTCAGCACCGTCGTGACCATGTTCACGCCGGAGAGGAGCGTGCCGATGCCCGCCACCTGCAGCGCCCAGATGTAGTAGTCCACGCCGGTATCGGGACTGTACTGGATGCCGGAGAGCGGCGGGTAAGCGAGCCACCCGGTGCGCGCGAAGTCGCCGACGAACAGGGACACCATGACGAGCATCGCCCCGCCGACCGTCATCCAGAAGCTGAAGTTGTTGAGATAGGGGAAGGCCACGTCGCGCGCGCCGATCTGCAGCGGCATGACGAAGTTCATCAGGCCGGTGATGAGCGGCATCGCGACGAAGAAGATCATGATGACGCCGTGCGCCGTGAAGATCTGGTCGTAGTGATGCGCGGGCAGGTACCCCTGAGAGGCGCCGAAGGCGATGGCTTGCTGGCCGCGCATCATCATCGCGTCCGCGAAGCCCCGCAGCAGCATCACGATGCCGAGCACCGTGTACATCACGCCGATGCGCTTGTGGTCGATCGTGGTGAACCACTCGCGCCAGAGATAGCCCCACAGCCGGAAGTATGTGAGGGCGCCGAGCACCGCGACCCCGCCCGTCACGACGACGAGGAACGTCCCGACGAGGATCGGCTCGTGGATGGGGAACGCGGCCCACGTCAGCCGGCCGAAGAGGAACTTGTAGAGCGAGACGCCGTCGATCATGTCAGCGCGCCGGCGCCATGCCCGGCATCCCAGCCATCCCTGCCATGCCCTGCATCCCTTGCATGCCTGCCATGCCCGGCATGCTCACCATCATGCCGGTGTTGCAGCTCGCGCCGGCCGCGACGCACATCGTGAGGATCGCCTGGTAGAGCCCGGGATCGACCGCGGCGAAGTGCTGCACCGGATCGTTCTCGCTCGGACGTGCGAGCGCGAGGTACCGGGCGCGGCTCAGCGCACCGCCTGCGGACCTCACTGCGGCCAGCCACAGATCGAATCGAGCGGACATCATCGCGCGAAATGCAAAATGCATGCCGGAGAATCCGGAGCCGCTGTAGTTGGCGGAGAAGCCCTCGTAGTCGCCGGCTCGATTCGCGACGGCGTGGAGTCTCGTCTCCATGCCCGGCATCGCGTAGATCTGCCCGGCGAGCGCGGGAATGGAGAAGGAGTTCATGATCGAGGAGGCCGTGATGTGGAACTCGATCGGCCGGTCGACCGGCGCGGCGAGCTCGTTGACCGTCGCGATGCC
>JASHTK010000045.1 GCA_030040575.1 Gammaproteobacteria bacterium | reverse complement strand
CGGCGAGATCGTGGGACTCCTCGGCCGCTCGGGCTCGGGCAAGTCCACCCTGCTGCGCCTCATCGCGGGCCTCTCCGAGCCGAGCGGCGGCACCCTCACCTATCTCGGCCAGCCGATCGATGGGCCGGCGCACGGCATCGCGATGGTGTTCCAGAGCTTCGCCATCTTTCCCTGGCTCACCGTGTACGAGAACGTGGCGCTCGGGCTCGAGGCGCTGCGCGTGCCGGTCCCGGAGATCCGGCGCCGCTCGCTCGCCGCCATCGACCTCATCGGGCTCGACGGCTTCGAGTCCGCCTACCCGCGCGAGCTCTCGGGCGGGATGCGCCAGCGCGTCGGCTTCGCGCGCGCCCTCGTCGTGCATCCGAACATCCTGCTGATGGATGAGCCGTTCTCGGCCCTCGATGTGCTCACCGCCGAGACGCTGCGCACCGACTTCCTCGACCTGTGGACCGAGGGCCGCATGCCCATCAAGGGGGTGGTGCTCGTCACCCACAACATCGAGGAGGCGGTCCTCATGTGCGACCGCATCCTCGTGTTCGCGAGCAACCCGGGGCGCATCCTCACCGAGATTCGCGTCGCCCTGCCGCAGCCGCGCAGCCGCCTCGATCCGAGCTTCCGCGCGCTCGTCGAGCGCATCTACGTCGAGATGACGGCGCTGCCCGCCGACGCGCACAGCCGCAACGAGCGCTTCCCGGGACTTGGCCTCGGCACGGTGCTGCCCCGCGTCGGCTCGAACCTGCTCTCCGGGCTCATCGAGACGGTCGCCTCGGCGCCGTTCAACGGGACAGCCGACCTCCCGAAGATCGCCTCGGACCTGCAGATGGAGATCGACGAGCTGTTCCCGGTCGCGGAGGCCGCCCAGATGATGCGCTTCGCCGAGGTCGCCGGAGGCGACATCAAGCTCACCGAGGTGGGCCTCGCCTTCGCCAACGCCTCGGTCGATGAGCGCAAGAGAATCTTCGCGCGCCAGCTCCTCGCCTACGTGCCGCTCGCCGCGCACATCCGCCGCGTGCTCGATGAGCGCCCGAGCCACAGCGCGCGCAAGAGCCGCTTCCTCGACGAGCTCGAGGACTACATGGATGAGCCGGGGGCCGAGCAGACGCTGCGCACCATCATCAGCTGGGGCCGCTACGCCGAGGCGTTCGCGTACGACGATGAGAACGCCGCCTTCAGCCTGGAGAATCCGAGCTGATGGCCCTCACCCGGAGGTGACGCTCATGTTGTTTCCCACGACCCTGGTCGGCAGCTACCCGCAGCCGGACTGGCTCATCGACCGCCCGAAGCTCGCGGGCCGCTTCCCCCCGCGCGTGCGGGTGCGCGAGCTGTGGCGGGTGCCGGAGCCGTTCCTCGCCGAGGCGCAGGACGATGCGACGGTGCTCGCGATTCAGGCGCAGGAGCAGGCCGGCCTCGACATCGTGACGGACGGGGAGATCCGCCGCGAGAGCTACTCGAACCGCTTTGCGACGGCGCTCGAGGGAGTCGATATCGACCACCCCGGCACCGCGCTCGACCGCTCCGGACACCCGAACCCCGTGCCGCGCATCGTCGGCCGCATCAGGAGGCTCCATCCCGTCGAGGTCGAGGACTTACGGTTCTTGAAGCGCCACACCCGCCGGACCGTCAAGATGACCGTGCCGGGGCCCTTCACCATGACGCAGCAGGCGCAGAACGAGTACTACCCGAGCGAGGAGGCGGCGGCGATGGACTACGCCCAGGCAGTGAACGAGGAGATCCGCGACCTGTTCGCGGCGGGCGCCGACATCGTGCAGATCGACGAGCCGTACATGCAGGCGCGCCCCGAGAAGGCCCGTCAGTACGGCCTCGCCGCGCTCAACCGCGCGCTCGAGGGGGTGACCGGACCGACGGCCGTCCACATCTGCTTCGGCTACGCCGCCATCATCCATCAGCGCCCCTCGGGCTACTCGTTCCTCCCGGAGCTCGCCGCGTGCCCCTGCGCGCAGGTCTCCATCGAGACCGCGCAGTCCGGCCTCGACTGCGCCGTGCTCGAGAGGCTCCCCGGCAAGCAGATCCTGGTGGGTGCGCTCGACCTCTCCGACATGCGGATCGAGTCGGCGGAGACGGTCGCCGCGCGCGTGCGCCGCGCGCTGCGGTACGTGAAGCCGGAGAACGTCATCCTCGCGCCGGACTGCGGCATGAAGTACCTGCCGCGCGAGGTGGCCTTCGGCAAGCTTCAGGCGCTCGTCGCGGGCGCTCAGATCCTGCGCGCCGAGGCCGCGCGCTAACCAAGCCGGCCGCGGGCCGGCTACTTGCGCACGGTGAGGCGATCCTGGATCGCGAGCAGCACGTCGCGCCGCGAGACCTCCCCGAGGAGCGAGTTGCGCCAGGGCCCGAGCGTCACGGGCAGCACGGTCGCCTGCTCGCGCAGAAAGCCGTCGAGCGCCGTCCCGAGCGCCATGTCGGGCGAGAGCACGAAGCTCACGGGGTGCGAGACGTGCTCCACCGTGACGTTCTCCTCGATCGACCCCGCCTGCACCTGCTCGAGAACGCGCCGTGGATCGAGCCAGGCGATGAGCTGGTCGCCGTCCACCACATAGACCCGCTCGAGCGGACGCTTCGGCAGCTCCTCGAGCAGCTGCCGGACCGTCGTCGTCCGCGGCACCATCGCCGCGGGCGGTTTGACCAGGGGCTCGACGGTCCGCAGCCGCCAGTCATCCGCGGCCGAGGACTGCTCCGCGCGGGCGAGCGAGGCGTGATAGACCGATTCGCCGTGGCGGTAGACCTTCGCCGTGTAGTGCGCGGTGACGCAGGCGAGCATGAGCGGCAGGACGATCTGGTAATCCCCGGTCGTCTCGAACACCATGAGGATCGAGGTGAGCGGCGCGTGCGTCGTCGCCGCGAGAAACCCGCCCATGCCGATGAGCCCGTACGCCGCCGGTACCGAGGTGATCGCCGGCAAGGCGGTGTGCATCAGCTCCCCGACGAGCGTCCCGACCGCGCACCCGATGAATAGCGTCGGGGTAAAGATGCCGCCGACGCCCCCCGAGCCGATCGTCGCCGCGGTGGCGAGCGCCTTGGCGAAGAGGACGATCAGGAGCCACACGCCGGCCGTCCGTCCCTGCAGGATGTTGCCTACGACGCTGTAGCCGTTACCCCAGACCTGGGGCACCCAGATGGAGATCGCCCCGACGATGACCCCGCCGAGGCCGAGCTGCAGGTATGGCGGCCAGCGCAGGCGAGCGAAGCAGGACTTGGCAAAGTCGATGAGGGCGAGGAACGGCGGGGCGAGGTGGCCGAGCAGCACGCCGAGCACGACGAAGAAGACGAGCTCCACGTTCGAGACGAACTGGACGTGGGGCACGTCGAAGAGCGGCCCGTATCCGAGAAAGCGGTGGATGGTCACGTTGGAGACGACCGAGGCGACGACGAGGGGGCCGAAGCTCTCCATCGCCATGTTGCCGAGCACGATCTCCGAGACGAACAGGGCCCCGGACATGGGCGCGTTGTATGCCGCCGCGATGCCGGCGGCGGCGCCGCAGGCGACCATCAGCCGCAAGCGCGGAATGGAGGCGCGGGCGAGCGCGCCGAGCTTCGAGCCGACCATCGCCGCGAGCTGCACCATCGAGCCTTCGCGGCCGATCGAGCCCCCGGAGGCGATCGAGCAGAGCGAGGAGAGGCTCGCGACGAGCGCCGCGCGAAAGCCGATCCGTCCGTCACCGACCAGCACGGCCTCCATGTAGTCGACCCCTCGCGGCACGGTGAGCACCCTGCCCGCCCAGTGCAGCACGAGCCCGGCCAGCAGTCCTCCGACGATCGGAATCGCCATGCGGTGCCACCAGACGAGCTCGATCGCGGCGTTGACGAGCCCCTCCTCGCGCTGTCCGGTGAAGAGCCGCTCGAGCAGGTCGAGGCTCTCGCGAAACGCGACGGTGGCAAGCGCGCCGAGAAATCCGGTGAGCGCCGCCCAGAACACGATGCCCGCGAGATCCTCGTGCCCGAAGAGCAGGAGCCTCAGCCGCGTGATGCGCGACAGAGACAGTTGTGGCAGATCCCGTACGTGGTTCGCCATGAGCGCCGAGGCCGCAATATCCCGAGATCCGTAGCATAGCGAGGTCTGGCCCCGCCGGAACGTGCGCGCTGCCCGCGTGGGTCCCACCCAGGGTGCGCTCCGGGCCTGCATCGGGCGCGAATCACACGGTAGACTACGGCCTCCCTCGTCCCCCAAGGACAGGCCCCGGTGAGCACGAGCGAGCACGATAGGCACGCATGAGATGGACCGCGTGAGACGAAGCACCACCCTCCCCGGACCGCCGCGCGGAGCGCTCTACGTGCTGCTCGCCGGTTCGCTCATCGCCGGCCTCGCCGGCCTCGCCAGCCTCGCCGGCTGTGCCTCGAGTCCGCCCGCGCGCTTTTACTCGCTCACGGCCGTCCCCTCCGAGACGCCTGCGCAGCCTGCCTCATCCTGGCCGGTCGCGGTGCGGGTCGCCGCCGTGCACATCCCGCCGGTGCTCGATCGCGAGGAGATCGTCCGCAGGGGACCGGCGAATGCTCTTGAGATCAGCGGCCTCGACCGCTGGGGCACCCCGCTCGATGAGATGGTCCAGCAGGTGCTCACCGAGGATCTGCTCGAGCGCCTGCCCTCCGGCCGCGTGGTGCTCCCGAGCAGCCCGGCGCCAGCCGGCACCGATGAGATCGTCGTCGACCTCCTGCAGTTTCAAAGCGATGAGACCGGCACCATCGTCCTGCAAGGCAGCTGGTCGCTGCTCGAGCCGGCATCGAGCGTCCCCTCGCAGGTCCGCGAGGTCCGCGACAGCGAGACGGCGCAGCCGAGCGACTACGGCAATCAAGCGGCCGTGATGAGTGGAATGCTCGGTCGCCTCGCCGATGACATCGCGAGAGGCGTCGCCCGACCCTGACCGGCGCGGCGGCGCGCGCCCGAGGGCACGAGGTGCGTGGTGGAGCCAGGCGGGATCGAACCGCCGACCTCTTGCATGCCATGCAAGCGCTCTCCCAGCTGAGCTATGGCCCCACTGCTCGACCTGTGATCCGCGCCTCCTCAGCGCGCGGGCCGCGATCATAGCAAGGCAGCGGTCTCCTTGCTCGGCCGCAACATGGCCATCACCGCGACGTTGACCCACTCGCCGTCGATGTAGGCTGCCCGCCTGAGCACGCCCTCGCGCTCGAACCCGGCGCGCAGATAGGTGCGGATCGCCCGCTCGTTGTGCTCGAAGGTGTGCAGCCACACCCGTTGCAGGTTGAGGTAGCGCCAGCAGAAGTCGAGCGCGAGGCCGAGCGCCTCGCTGCCCAAGCCCTGGCCGCGATCCTTCTCCTCTCCGATGCGCACGCCGAGCTCGGCCGACCGATGCACATTGTGAATCTGGGCGATCGTCACGCAGCCGACGATGCCCGCCTGGCCGATGCGGCGGACGGCAAAGAGGACCTTGGAGGCATCCCGACCCACGGTCTCGAACCACGCCTTGTGGGTCGCCCAGTCGATGGGCCGATAGGCGAGATCGAGCCGGGCCGCCTCCGTGTCGTTGAACCAACGAAAGAGGGGCATGCAGTCGAGCGCGACGAGCGGTCCGATCAGGATCTTCGACCCGGTGAATTTCACGGTGACTGCCCCCCTCGCTCGCCCGCACGCTGCGTCCACTCGAGGGCCCGATCGATCCGATCGAGCACTCGCTCCCGGCCGATCAGCGCGACCGTCGCATCGATCGGGGGAGAGACCGCTCCGCCCGACACCGCGACGCGCAGCGGCTGGGCGACTGTCCCGAGGCCCGCGCCGAGCTCGGCGGCAAGTTCCGCGAGCGCCCGGTGAATCGGCTCGGCCGACCACACCGGCAGCGACTGCAAGCGCTCGCGCACCCGCGCGAGCGCCGCGGCGCCCTCGGGCCCGAGATGCTTGCGCGCGGCCTTCTCCTCGAGCTCGACCCGCGGCAGGAAGAAGTAACGGCTCGCTTCGGCCATCTCCCGCATCGTGCGCGCCCGCTCCCGCTGCAGCGCGGCGACGCCCTCGAGCAGCGGATCGTCGCGGCACTCGATGCCGAGCCGCGCGAGCTGCGCGCCGAGCAGGGGCGCGAGCCGGGCGAGCGGCGCGCGCATCAGGTGCTGCTGGTTGACCCAGAGCAGCTTATCGGGGTTGAAGGCCGCGGCGGATTTGTTGACATCGCGGATATCGAACGCCGCGACGAGCTCCTCGAGCGTGAACAGCTCCTGATCGCCGTGCGACCAGCCGAGGCGGGCGAGGTAGTTGAGGAGCGCCTCCGGGAGGTACCCCTCCTCGCGGTACTGCAGCACGCTCACGGCGCCGTGCCGCTTCGAGAGCTTCGCACCGTCCGCCCCGAGAATCATCGGGAGGTGGGCATACGCCGGCGGCTCGCCCCCCAAGGCGCGCAGCATGTTGATCTGCCGCGGGGTGTTGTTCAGGTGATCGTCGCCCCGGATCACGTGGGTGATCCGCATGTCCATGTCGTCGACCACGACGCAGAAGTTGTAGGTCGGCGTGCCGTCGGAGCGCGCGATGATGAGGTCGTCGAGCTCGCGGTTCTGGAACACGACCCGGCCGTGCACCAGGTCATCGACGATCACCTCGCCGTCGAGTGGATTGCGGAACCGGACGACCGGATCGATGCCGGCCCGCGGCGCCGCGCGATCGCGGCAGCGGCCGTCGTAACGCGGCTTCTCCTTGCGCGCGATCTGCTCCGCGCGCATCCGCTCGAGCTCCTCCTTGGAGCAGTAGCAGCGGTAGGCGAGGCCGGAGGCGAGCAGCGCGCTCACCGCCTCGCGGTACCGCAGAAATCGCTGCGTCTGGTAGTAGGGGCCCTCGTCGGCCGCGAGGCCGAGCCACTGCATGCCATCGAGGATCACTCCGACCGCCTCCGCGGTCGAGCGCTCCCGGTCGGTGTCCTCGATGCGCAGGATGAAGCGGCCGGCTCGGTGCCGGGCGTACAGCCAGCTGAAAAGCGCGGTGCGCGCCCCGCCGATGTGCAGCATCCCGGTCGGGCTCGGGGCGAAGCGGGTGACGGTCATGGCGGCGGCCATACTACAGCGATTGCCTCGGGGCGAGCAGATGCTTAGACTCTCGCGTCCCACTCGCGGCGGGGCGGTTAGCTCAGCGGTAGAGCACTGCTTTCACACGGCAGGGGCCACTGGTTCGATCCCAGTACCGCCCACCATTCAGAACAAGAAGTTAGACCAATTGCTTCAGGCAGCCTCGCTCGCATTTGGCACAATTTCAGTGCGCGTATTAACCCAAGCGTTCGGTTAGGATGGCACTGGGTTACATCCTATGCCTGACTGGGTAGAGAGTGAGCTGCGTTCGAATTTCGCTCGCGCGTCCCAGGCTGAGCGCCGTGCAGCGAAGACCGAGCCGAGAGCTGCCCGCGCAACCTATCGCGCACGGGACGACGCGTTGCGGATCGAGCTCACCAACGGCGCCGTGATTACGCTCCCGGTAAAACTGATCCCCGGCCTAAAGCGTGTCGCGCCGAGCGATGTACGGTCGGTCGCAGTGCTTGGCCGGGGCGGTGGACTGCATTGGGAAAGCCTCGACCTTGATCTCAGTGTCCCTGCGCTGGTGTCCTCGGTGTTCGCAGGACCCGAATGGATGGCTGAATTGGGCCGCGTTGGCGGGCGGCGGTCATCGACGGTCAAAGCGGCGGCGGCGCGCAGGAACGGCCGCAAAGGCGGTCGGCCGCGCATGCGGTAATTTGTACTTACGACGAGTCGAAACCAAGAACTAGAGAGACGCCGTCATCGGTTTCAGTTCCGGGGCCGCCTATTCACGGTCGTGCACGTCGAATTCGACGGAGAGTTCATCCGGATCATTTCGACGTGGCATGCCTCGCCAGCGGAGGAGGCTTTCTATGATCAATGAACGAGTCAAGAGGCGACTGATCGCGCCGCCGCCGGATCCGGTGCGCGTACCAGGACTACCAGCCAAGTG
>JASHTK010000044.1 GCA_030040575.1 Gammaproteobacteria bacterium | reverse complement strand
ATCATCGCGCGCTTGATGATATCGGCCGCCGTGCCCTGCATCGGCGCGTTGATCGCGCTGCGCTCGGCGTACTGCTGGAGCGAGCGATTGCTCGAGCGGATGTCGGGCAGGTACAGGCGCCGGCCGTAGACCGTCTCGACGTAGCCCCTCTCCCGAGCCTGCACGCGCGTCTCGTCCATGAACCGCTTGACGCCCGGGTAGCGCGCGAAGTACCGCTCGACGTACTGCTGGGCCGCGCCGCGCTCGATCCCGAGCTGGCGCGCGAGCCCGAAGGCGGACATCCCGTAGATCAGCCCGAAGTTGATGGTCTTCGCGAGCCGGCGCTGATCGGCGCTCACCGCATCGGGGGCGACGTTGAAGATCTCGGCCGCCGTCGCCCGATGCACGTCGAGATCCTGCGCGAAGGCGCCGAGCAGCCCCGCATCGCCCGAGAGGTGCGCCATGATGCGCAGCTCGATCTGCGAGTAGTCGGCGGCGAGCAGCAGCGAGCCCGGCGGCGCGACGAACGCCTGGCGGATGCGGCGGCCCTCCGCCGTCCGCACCGGGATGTTCTGCAGGTTCGGGTCGGTGGAGGAGAGCCGGCCGGTCTGCGCGACCGCCTGGTGATAGGAGGTATGCACCCGGCCGGTGTGCTCGTTGATCTGCTCCGGCAGCCGGTCCGTGTAGGTCGACTTGAGCTTCGCGAGCGTGCGGTAGTCGAGAATGATCCGCGGCAGCGGAAACGATGCCGCGAGCTCCTCGAGCACGTCCTCCGCGGTGGAAGGCTGACCGGTCGGGGTCCGGCGCAGCACCGGCAGGCCGAGCGTCTCGAACAGGACCTGCTGCAGCTGCTTCGGGGAGTCGATGTTGAGCTCTGAGCCCGCCGCCTGCCGCGCCTCGGCGAGCAGCTCGCGAAGCCGGACCGTGATCTCCCCGCTCTGCGCCCGCAGCTTCTCGCGGTCGATCAGCACGCCGCGCCGCTCCATGCGCATCAAGACCGGCACCAGAGGCTGCTCGAGCTCCTCGTAGAGCCGCCTCAAGGGTGGCACGGATTCGATCTGCGGCCAGAGCGTCCGGTGCAGCCGCATCGTCACGTCCGCGTCCTCCGCGGAGTACTCCGCCGCGCGCTCGACCGGCACCTGGTTGAAGGTGAGCTGCTTGGCGCCGCGGCCGGCCACGTCCTCGAACGTGATCGGCGTCAGGCCGAGATAGCGCGCCGCCGCGGAATCCATGTCGTGGCGCGTCGCCACGCTGTTCCACACGTACGATTCGAGCATCGAGTCGTAGCGCATGCCGCGCAGCTCGATGCCGTGGTTCGCGAGGACGTGGGCGTCGTACTTCAGATGATGCCCGAGCTTCGCGCGCCCGGGATCGGCGAGGATCGGCCGCAGCGCGGCGAGCACGCGCTCGCGGTCGAGCTGCGCGGGCGCCCCGGCATAGTCGTGCCGCAGCGGGATGTAGGCCGCCGTCCCCGGATCGACGCAGAGCGAGACGCCGACGATCTCGGCCCGCATGTAATCGAGGCTCGTGGTCTCGGTATCGAGGGCGAAGAGCTCGGCCTCCCCGATCCGGGCGATCCAGCGCTCGAGGTGCGGCCACTCGTAGACCGTCTCGTAGCGGCGCTCCGCGGCTGCGAGAGAGGAGTCGGGCGGCGCGGGCGACGCCTGAGGCGCGGCCGGCGCCGCGGGCGGCACATCGGCGCCGAGCGCCGCTGCGCCGGATGCCGCATCGAGCTGCCGCAGGAGCGAGCGCAGCTCGTAGCGCGCATACAGCTCGCGCAGCGCGGGGAGATTCAGCGGCGCGGGCTCGAGCTCCTCGATCGACACGGGGAGCTCGAGGTCGGTCCGCAGGGCGGCGAGCTTGCGGGACAGCTCGAGCGTTGCGAGCCCTGCACGCAGGTTCTCCCCCGCCTTGCCCTCGATCTCGTGGGCATGCGCCACGACGCCGTCGAGCGTGCGGTAGCGCTCGAGCCACTTCGCGGCCGTCTTGGGCCCCACCTTCTCGACGCCCGGGATGTTGTCGGAGGCGTCCCCGACCAGAGCGAGGTAGTCCACGATTTGCTCCGGGTAGACGTCGAACTTGGCCTTCACGCCCTCGCGGTCGAGCCTCGTGTTGCTCATCGTGTTGATGAGCGTGATCGAGCCGTTGACGAGCTGCGCCATGTCCTTGTCGCCGGTCGAGATCAGCACCGAGTGCCCGGCCTCGGCCGCGCGGCAGGCGAGCGTGCCGATCACATCATCGGCCTCCACGCCCTCGATTCGAATGAGCGGCAGGCCGAGGGCGTTGAGGATGGCGAACAGCGGCTCGACCTGCGCACGCAGATCGCTCGGCATGGCCGGGCGGTGGGCCTTGTACTCGGCGAACAGGTCGTCCCGGAACGTGCGCCCGGGGGCATCGAAGACGACGGCGATGTGCCGCGGGCGCTGCTCCTTCATGAACTTGAGGAGCATGTTCACCACCCCGTGCAGCGCTCCGGTCGGCTCGCCCCGCGAGTTGGAGAGCGGCGGCAGCGCGTGGAACGCCCGGTACAGATAGGACGAGCCGTCGACGAGGGTGAGAGGCGGGGGGCTGGCCATCGTGGAGTGCACCGGTCGAGGGGAAAGTATAGCGAACCCCGGCGCCTGCTCCGCGGCGGGGCGCGGCGCCGCGGCGCGCACGCGCCGGGCCGGCGCGTTTCCCTTTATGATGCGGTGGCTCTTACAATCGAGCGGCGGATCCGGCGAGTCGCCGAGCGCGCCGCCGCATCCCCAGGACCAGGACCGACGATGCAGACGATCGAGCAGGCCTCCCTCGAGACCTTTCTTCCGCTCTCGCGCATGCGGGAGCTCGCGAGGTCCGCGCGCTCCTCGTACCGCGCCGCGCGGCCGTTTCCGCACGTCGTGGTCGATGACTTCTTCGATCCGGCCCTGCTCGATCAGGTGCTCGCGGAGTTCCCGGCGCGCGAGCAGATCCGCTGGCGCGGCTTCCGGAACGAGTACGAGATCAAGCTGTTCTCCTCGGCCGATGCGACGTTCGGGCCGGTCACGCGGCTGCTGATGTACCACTTGAACTCGATCAGCTTCCTCGAGTTCCTGAGCGAGCTCACGGGGATCGGGAATCTCATCCCCGACCCGCACTTCAGCGGCGGCGGCCTGCACCAGATCGAGCGCGGCGGCAAGCTCGGCATCCACGCCGACTTCAACAAGCACGAGCGCTACGGGCTCGACCGCCGGCTGAACGTGCTCGTGTACCTCAACAAGGACTGGCGGGAGGAGTACGGCGGGCGGCTCGAGCTGTGGAGCCGGGACATGGCCCGGTGCGAGGCCGCGATCGCCCCGGTGTTCAACCGGATGGTGATCTTCAACATCACGGATTTCGCCTATCACGGGCACCCCGATCCGCTGCAATGCCCGCAGGAGATGACGCGCAAGTCGCTCGCCGTCTACTACTACACGAACGGGCGGCCCGCGGAGGAGGTGAACGGCAAGCACTCGACGCTGTTTCGCGCGCGCCGGGAGGGCGAGTTCGGCCGGCCGCCGTGGCCGCAACGGGTGCGCGCCGCCCTGAAGCGCCTGCCTGCGCGGCTCGGGCGCCGCGGCCCGGGCGGCGGCTCACCCTAGCCCCGCGCTTCGATGGGCGCCGCGAGCCTGTTCCTCAAGCCGTTCGTCGTTCGCTCGGCCCTCATTCAGCTGATCCGCCAGGCTCGGCTCGGCAGCTACCCATTCCGCCTGTCGATCGGCGCGGTGCCCCGGCCGAGCTACGGGTACGTCGTGTACCACGCCGCCCGGCTCGCGCGGCGGCTCGGCTACGACCGCATCAGCGTCATCGAGTTCGGCGTGGCCGGAGGGCGCGGACTGCTCAATCTCGAGTATCACGCGCGCGAGGTCGAGAAGCTCCTGCCGCTCTCGATCGACCTCTACGGGTTCGACACGGGCGCGGGGCTGCCGCGGCCCGCCGACTATCGCGACCTGCCCTACCTCTGGCGGGAAGGCTTCTTCAGGATGGATGCCGCGGCGCTGCGGGCCGAGCTCGGCCGCGCGAAGCTCGTGCTCGGCGATGTGGCCGACACCGCGGCGCGGTTCTTTCGCGAATACGATCCCGCGCCGATCGCCGCCGTGATCCACGACTTCGACTTCTACTCCTCCACCGCGGCCGCGCTCGCGATGTTCGACGCGGAGGAGAAGTACTTCCTGCCGCGGGTCCACTGCTACTTCGACGACATCACGGGGACGGAGACCTCGCTCTACAACGATTACACCGGAGAGCGCCTCGCGATCCGCGAGTTCAACCGGGCGCATCCCCACAAGAAGCTCTCCGCCGCCTACCATCTTCTCGCGCGCAAGATCGTGCAGCCCTGGTATCACCAGATCTTCATCTATCACGATTTCCTGCATCGCCGATACAACGACTTCGTGAGCGAGGAGGACCCGCAGATCCCGCTGCGCTGAGCGCCCGGCCGGCCTCGCCCGGCCCGGCCCCGCCCACGCGTCCGGCCGGGCGGGC
>JASHTK010000043.1 GCA_030040575.1 Gammaproteobacteria bacterium | reverse complement strand
ATCCTTGCCAACCCCCAAGTCCGTGAGGTGTACTTGGGAGAGTCGTTCCGTCTCTGAGGACCGCTCACGGAGGGGAACTGTAATAGTTTCAAGTGGTTAGGACAGGGCGGAGGCCCTGCAAGCAAAAAACATGCTGAAACCGTCCCTGCAGCTCAAGCTGGGTCAGCAATTGACGATGACCCCGCAGCTGCAGCAGGCCATCCGGCTCCTCCAGCTTCCGGCGCTCGAGCTCCAGGCGCACATCCGCGAGCTCCTCGAGAGCAACGTGATGCTCGAGCCGGTCGATGAGGCGGACGGCCAGGGCACGCTCGAGGGCATCGAGTCGCCGGTCGCCGAGCCGGAGCCTGCCCCGCCCGCCGCGGACGCCCGGGTGGAGGTCGTGGACGAGCACTGGGGCGAGCAGAGCACCGGCCCCTCGGAAAGCGCCTGGAACGGGGAGGAGGACGATCGCCAGCAGGAGTTCGCCGACTCCTCCGGACAGTCGCTGCAGGAGCATCTGCTCTGGCAGCTCGAGCTCGCGCGCCTCGATCCGCGCTCCCTCGCCGTCGCGAGCGCCCTCGTCGATGCCATCAACGATGACGGCTATCTCACCGAGTCCCTGGACGACATCGCAAATACCCTCAAGCCCGAGATCGACGTGGACGCCGCCGCGGTCGAGGCCGTCCTGCAGCGGGTCCAGCAGCTCGACCCGCCCGGCATCGCGGCGCGCTCGGTCGGGGAGTGCATCGAGCTGCAGCTGCGGCAGCTCGCACCCGACACGCCGGGGCTCGCCGCGGCGATCGAGATCGCCCGCCACCACCTCGAGCGAGTGGCCGAGCGCGAGCTCGCGATCCTGCGGCGCGAGCTGCGCACCACCGAGGAGGAGCTCGCCTCCGCGCTCCTGCTGGTGCGCAGCTGCCATCCCCGTCCGGGCGCCACGGTGAGCAACGGCTCGGCCGAGTACGTCGTGCCGGACGTCTTCGTGCGGCGTACCGAGCACGGCTGGTCGGTCGAGATCAACGCCGCGACGCTGCCGCGCGTGCGGCTCAATCACAGCTACGCGAGCCTCATCGGGCGCAGCTCGAGCCATGCGAGCATGCGCGCGCAGCTGCAGGAGGCGCGCTGGCTGCTGAAGAGCCTCGAGATCCGCAACGACACCCTCATCAAGGTGGCGCGCTCGATCGTCGAGCGGCAGACGGGGTTCCTCGAGCGCGGGGAGGAGCACATGCGGCCCATGATCCTCAAGGACATCGCCGAGGCGGTGGAGATGCACGAGTCCACGATCTCGCGCGTCACCTCGGGCAAGTACATGCACACGCCCCGCGGGGTCTTCGAGCTGCGCTACTTCTTCTCGAGCCAGGTCGAGGGCGCCGACGGCTCGGGCACCTCCTCGACCGCGATCCGGGCGAAGATCAAGAAGCTCGTCAAGGAGGAGGACGCGGAGGATCCCTTGAGCGACGGGCGCATCGCGGAGCTGCTCTCCGGGGAGGGCATCCCGGTCGCGCGCCGCACGGTCGCCAAGTACCGCGAAAGCCTCGGGATCGCCCCCTCCAACGAGCGCCGGCGAACCGGGACGAGACAGATGTAACGGGCTCACTCGCTCGCTTCAGGAGACGGCTTATGCGGCTCAACCTCACGGGTCATCACGTCGAAGTCACCCCGGCGCTGCGCGGCTACGTCGAGAAGAAGCTCCTCGATCGGATCGCGCGCCACAGCGACCAGGTGATCGACGTGCACTGCATCCTCACCGTGGAGAAGCTGCGGCAGAAGGCCGAGGCGACCTTGCACCTGCGCGGCTACGACATCCACGCCGACGCGACCGAGCCCGACATGTACGCCGCGATCGACGCGCTGAGCGACAAGCTCGACCGCTGCATCAAGAAGCACAAGGGGAAGCGGATCCACCAGCACGCGCCGGAGGCGCCGGGTGTCGGACCCGCCACGCAGTGAGGCGCGCCGCGCCGTGAGGCTTCCCGCCCGCATCCCCTCCGTCCCCGCCTCTTCCCCATGCGCATCATCGTCGTGAGCGGCCTCTCGGGCTCGGGCAAGAGCGTGGCGCTGCACATGCTCGAGGACCTGGGATTCTATTGCATCGACAATCTGCCGGCGGCGCTGCTGAAGCCCTTCATCTCGCACACCGTGCTCAGCGCCGAATCGACCTACACGCGCTCCGCGATCGGCCTCGACGCGCGCAACACCGCGCAGGAGATCGCGACGACGCCCCGGCTCATCGATGAGCTCAAGCGCAGCGGCATCGACTGCCAGGTGCTCTACCTCGTCGCGAGCGACGAGGAGCTGCTGCGGCGGTTCGCCGAGACGCGCCGCAAGCACCCGATCAGCGGCGAGCACTTGGGGCTGCGCGAGGCGATCGACGCCGAGCGGCGGCTGCTCGAGCCGATCGCCTACGCCGCCGACCTCATCATCGACACCTCGCGGATGGGCGTGCAGGAGCTGCGCCAGGTGGTGCGGCTGCGCGTCGAGCAGCGGGCGGCCGGGTCGCTCTCGATCACGTTCGAGTCGTTCGGCTTCAAGCACGGCATTCCGGGGGACGCGGACTTCGTCTTCGACGCGCGCTCCCTTCCGAACCCGTACTGGGAGCCGGCCCTGCGCTCGCTCACGGGGCGCGACCCCGCGGTGATCGAGTATCTCGAGTCGATGAGCAGCGTCGCGCGGCTGATCGAGGACATCGACCGCTTCGTCGAGGCGCGCATCCCGGAGTACCACGCGAGCGCGCGCGGCTACCTCACGGTCGCCGTCGGGTGCACGGGAGGCCAGCACCGCTCCGTCTACATCGTCGATCGCCTCGCGGCGCGCTTCGCCGCGCGCCACGGCCAGGTGGCGGCGCGGCACTGCGCGCTGCCTCACGCGCCGCCGCTTGCGCCCGCAGCCCAGCCGGCACGCGAGCGGCCGGAGCTCATCGAGGATCAGTAGGCCCGCGCGAGCAGGATTCGCTCCCTCGCGGGCGCCCCCGTGAACACGCATCGCTCGCCCGCGGCGGACTCCTGCGGCAGCGGCGCGACGCGGATCGTGAGCTTCAGCGCCTTGAGCCGCTCCTCGACCGCATCGAGCGCCGCTCCCTCGGGGCGGGCCCACGGCACCTGCACCCAGCCTCGGTACGCATCCGCATCGTCCGATTCCCTGAAGTACTCCTCGACGGCCGCGAGCGTCGCGAGATCCGTGCGAATGCCCGCCCGCAGCCGCTCGCGCGCGTCGTCGTGCAAGGCGCTCTGCACCTCCGCGAGCAGCGCCGGCGCGCGCTCGAGGAACTCCGCCCGCGCGAGGCTCGCGAAGTCGAGCTTCTCGCCCCGTCGGGCCCGGTCGCGCCGCACGAAGGTGACCGAGCCGGCCGCCACGTCGCGTGCGCCGACCTCGCAGACGATCGGCACCCCGCGCTTGATCCAGCCCCAGCGCTTGTCCACCGGCCGCCCGAGCTTGCGATCGGCGAGCGCGCGAATCGGCTCGCCGAGCGCCGCGCCGCGGCCGAGCTGCGCCGCGAGCGACTCGCAGTACTCGAGGACGGAGGCGTCCTCCGGGCGGTCGCGCACGATCGGCACGAGGACGATCTGCCGCGGCGCGAGGATCGGGGGGAGCCTCAGGCCGTCGTCGTCGCCGTGAGTCATCACGACGCCGCCCACGAGGCGCGTCGTGACGCCCCAGCTCGTCGTGTGAGCGTACGCGAGCTCGCCCTGCTCGGTTTGAAAGCGGATGTGCTGCGCGCGCGAGAAGTTCGTGCCGAGATAGTGCGCCGTGCCCGCCTGCAGGGCCTTGCCGTCCTGCATCATCGCCTCGATGGAGAAGGTGCTCTCGGCGCCCGGGAAGCGCTCGTGCGGGGGCTTCTCTCCGGCGACCACCGGCATCGCGAGCGCGTCCTCGGCGAAGGCGCGATAGATCTCGAGCATCCTCAAGGTCTCCTGCCGCGCCTCCTCGGCCGTCGCGTGCGCGGTATGGCCCTCCTGCCAGAGGAACTCGACGGTGCGCAGAAACAGCCGGGGCCGCATCTCCCAGCGCACGACGTTCGCCCACTGGTTGAGGAGCAGCGGCAGATCGCGGTGCGAGCGGATCCAGCGCTGGAAGGCGGCGCCGATCACCGTCTCGGAGGTGGGCCGCACCACGAGGGGCTCCTCGAGCCGCGCCTCGGGGTCCGGCTTGAGAGCCCCGTCGATCATCTTCAGGCGGTGATGGGTGACGACCGCCATCTCCTTGGCAAACCCCTCGACGTGCTCGGCCTCCTTCGCGATGAAGCTCAAGGGGATGAGGAGGGGAAAGTAGCAGTTCTCGTGGCCGGTCTCGCGGAAGCGCCGGTCGAGGAGCTCCTGCATCCGCTGCCAGATGCCGTATCCCCAGGGCCGGATGATCATGCAGCCGCGCACGCCGGATTCCTCGGCGAGGTCGGCCTCCGCGACCACCGCCTGGTACCAGTCCGGGAAGCTCTCCGCACGGGTGACGGGCAGAGCGTATTTCATGATGAACCTCGATTCGGTAGCGTCGCTGGCGCGGGGCTCGCGCGGGGCTCGTGCATCGCTCGCGCGCCGCTCAGGTCGCCTGGGCGACGCCGGGCGCGGTGAGCACCGGGGGCAATCGCTCGCCGCTCATGAACGCGAGCAGCGCCGTGCGCGCCTCCATCGCGTCGCGGTAGCCGAGCGCGATGAGCTCGCGGGTGTAGCCCGCCTCGAACATCAGGTAGCTCGCGAGCTGGCTGCCGGCAAGATCGCCCGCGCCGATCACCCGCAGCAGCGCGCGCAGCCCGGGCGGCATCTCGCCTGCGTGCTGCGCGGCCACCTCGCGCGGGTCGACGCTCGGGGCGAGCATCAGCGTGTCGATGAGGCGCAGTCCCGGCGCCGCCGCCGGCGCGGCCCGCACGAGCTCGTTCAGGCGCTCGAGCTGCTCGAGATCGGTGAAGATCTGATCCGTGAACAGCGTGTCGAGCATGAAGCCGAAGATCTGCCCGGGCGTTGGTGCCGCGGTCGGCAGCCGCGTCGCCGCGACCCCGGCCGCGCGCCGGGCGCGCACGCCGACGACGAGGAGCCGATCGGCTCCGAGATGCACCGCGGGACTTAAGGGGCTGTGCTGGCGCATCGCGCCGTCGCCGAAGTACTCCTCCCCGAGGCGCACCGCCGGAAACAGCAGCGGAATGCCGACGCTCGCCATCAGGTGGTCGAGCGTGAGGGAGGTGCGGCGGCCGAGCCGCTGCGAGCGCGCCCAGTTGACGATCTCCGGGACGCCGTCGAAGAAGGTGACCGACTGGCCGGTCGCGTAGCTCGTCGCGCACAGCGCGACCGCACGCAGGTGGCCGCGCTCGATGCTGTTGCGCACGCCGGGCCAGTCGACCCGCGCGCCGAGCAGCGCGCGCAGCGGGGAGTTGTCGAGCATCGACTGCGGCGGAGTGAGGAGCAGTCCGCCGGTCGCGAGCGCGAGAACCCAGTGCAGCCCCGCGCGCAGCATGTGCAGGGAGTCCACGAGGAACACCTGCGAGGCCCGGAAGTTCGCCCAGACGTCCTCGAGCCCGTTCACGGCCCTGCGCCAGCGATGCGCCTGCGAGGCGAGCACGGCCGCGGCGACGCCGCCCGCGGAGGTGCCGACGATGACGGGGAAGGGATTGCGCGCCCGCGGCAGCAGCTCGCCGAGCGCGCGCAGCACGCCGATGTGATACGCGGCCCGCGCGCCGCCGCCGGTCAAGACCAGCCCGACGACCGGCCGGCGCGGCTTGGCGGGCGGCAGCGAGGGATCAGGCGACCGCACGACGGCGGGCTTGCTCGAGGCGGGTGCGGCGGCTGCCCATGCGCGTCAGTTTACCGCTCCGGGCTGCGGTTGAAGCACCAGGCGATGCTCGGCGGGGCCCGGCAAGAAGGGCAGAGGCCGGCCTTCGGCCCACGCGCGATAGCCCGCCCGGTAGTACGGCGAGAGCGGGTGATCGCACTGGCCGCCGGGGATGTGCAGGTAGCCGTCGGCCTCGTGACCCGGTGAGACCGCGAACCGCTCCGAGGCCCCGAACGCGCCGTCCTGCACGCGCGGCATGTCGTGATCGCCCGGCAGCTCAAGGGGCGGCAGATCGATCAGGCGCGAGAGGACCGGCACCGCGCGCGAGAGCGGATGGAGGATGTGCACCGGATGCGCCGCGCCCCAGCGGCAGCGGTCGAGCGTTCCGCAGCTTGCCTCGAGCGCCGAGATCGTCCCGTCGAGCTCGGCGAGCAGAAACGCGCGCCAGCTCGGATAGTCGGCAGAGAGCATGTGCAGCGGCTGCGTCGTGACGAGCGTCCACAGGGGCTGCTCGAACTGCGCGGGCGGCGGCTCCTGCGAGGCGACGCCGAGCGAGTCGAGGATCATCCGCCAGACCGCGCTCGCTGCTTGATCGTGATAGGCGCGCACCAGCCGGTAGCCGACCGAGCCGACATCCGCCCGCGCGTCCCAGGAGGCGACGAGGCGCCTCATCTCGGCCCGCTTGGGGCCGGCGGCGAGCGCCGACCGGTCGAGCAGCGTGAGGATGAGCTCGCGCCAGCGGGCGAGAAACACCGCGCGGTCGTCGAGCTGGATGCCGAGCATGTCGCGCGCCGCGGCGGGCCGGTCGAGGCCGAGCAGCGCGTCGCGAATCTGCCGCGCCCGGGCCCCGAGCACGTATTGCGCGCCGACCGCCGCGTCGGCGCCCCCGATCGCATCGAGTGCCGAGGGATCGGTCGTCGCCCGCGCGTTGGCGGTCCACAGCCGCCCGAGCGCAGGATCGTACAGGCTCGGCACGGCGGCCGCGGTGCGCCCGGCGATGGCCCACCCGATGTGACCCGCGCGGTCTCCCGCGATGAGATTCTGCTCGGGGATGCCGATCCGAGGGGCGAGCGCGAGGACCTCTTGCACGGAGCCCGCGCGCTCAAGGTCGAGGAGGCTCATGTTCGTCGCCGCCGGGGCCTCGGCGACCCAGCTCGCAAACCAGCACTGATGGGCGATCGGATCCACGCGGTAGAGCACGCCCTGCGGGCCGCTCGTCACGGGGAGGGAGGAGTCGGGCTGCCCGCGCACTCGAATGCGCTCGATCACGGTCGCGAGCGGCACCTCGCCCCCCGGCGTCATCATCCCCGCAGCGCCGATCGAGGCGCAGGGGACGGGCCGCGCATCGATCCAGTCCCCGGCGGAGTTCGTGAACGCCCAGGCGACGCGTCCATTCGATCCCGCGACGAGCACCGGGGCGCCGGGCAGCGTGACGCCATCGAGATCGAGCGCCGCTCCGGCCGCGGCGCGCGGCCCTGCGATCCTGAGCCTCATGCGGTACCACGTCGGCGGGACCTGCAGCCCGAGGTGCATGTCGCTCGCGACGAGCGCCGCGCCCGTCGCCGTCAGCCGACCCGCGAGAGCCCAGCTGTTGCTCCCGATGTCCGCGTAGCCGTCCACCTCGGGCCATCCGGCCGCGGCGCTCGGCGGAGCGCCGGGTTGAGGCTCACTCACCCCGCGGACGTTGAGCGCCGACGGCCCAGGGACGGGTGGTGCGGCGGCATCGCGCGCGTCCTCCGCGCGAAGCGCCGCCGCGTCCGCGACATTCGGGCTGTCCCACGCGGTGCGCGCCGGATAGAGGAACTGAAGGGCGCACTTCCAGGCGCCGCACCGCGGTCCGCCGAGCCGCGCATCGAGCGTGCGCCTCAGCCTGTCGCGGTCGAGATCCCCGTGCTGCAGATCCCACCACATGGCGTAGCTCACGAGAAAGGAGTCCTCGGGCCTCCAGGGCCGCGGGAGGGCTCTCAGGAGCGCGTACTCCCACGGCCGGCTCGCAAGGCTCGCGAGCCCGGCGTTCACGCCTCGGGTGTAGGCCGCGAGCAGCGCGCGCTGCTCGGGCGTCGCCTGCGCGAGCGCCCGGCGGGCGAGTGCGCGGAAGCGGTAAAGGCGCGTCTCGCGATCCTCGGCGAGCGCCGCGGGACCGAAGAGCTCGCTCAGCTCGCCGGCCGCGAAGCGGCGCGCCAGGTCCATCTCGAAGAACCGGTCCTGCCCGTGGGCGAATCCGGTTCCAAAGGCGAGGTCCGCACGGTTGGCCGCGGTCACGGTCACGACGCCGAGGCGATCGCGCTCGATCGTCACCGGCGCGGCGAGCCCGGCCTCGGCCCTCCGGCCATCGAGCGGGGGGAGCGAGGCCCTGAGCGTCAGGTACGCGGCCGCGAGCGCGAGTAGGGCGAGGGCGCACGCGGCGGCGAGCGTGGCGAGCGCGGCGACGGCCGCGCAGCGCAGCGCGCTCCCGCCGATCAAGCGACCTGCAGGATCTGCATGGAGTTGGTGCCCCCCTCGACGCCCGAGAGCTCACCCTTGGTGAGGATCACGAGGTCGCCGCGGCGGACCAGCGAGAGCTCGAGCAATCGGGCAAAGATGGAGTTGTAGAGCGTCTCGACCGACTGCGGCCCGGTCACGTCGTACACGACCGGGTACACGCCCCGATAGAGCGTCACCCGGCGCCGCGTCTCCTCGTGACGCGTGAACGCGTAGATCGGGATGTCCGAGCGGATGCGGGACATCCACAGCGGCGTCGCGCCCGACTCGGTGAGCGCGACGATCGCGCGCACTTTCAGGTGATTGGCCGTGTACATGACGGCCATCGCGATCGCCTCCTCCGTGCCGTGGAAGGACCCATCGACGCGGTGGCGGGTGCGGCTGTGGGCGAGCTGGTACTTCTCCGCTCCGCCGATCACTTGCGCCATCGCCTGCACGGCCTTCACCGGGTAGCGTCCGGTCGCCGACTCGGCGGAGAGCATCACGGCGTCGGTACCGTCCATCACCGCGTTCGCGACGTCGCTCACCTCGGCGCGTGTCGGCACCGGGCTTTGAATCATCGACTCCATCATCTGCGTCGCGGTGATCACGACGCGATTGCGGGCGCGCGACTGGTGGATGATGGTCTTCTGCAGCCCGGTGAGCTCCGCGTAGCCCATCTCGACGGCCAAGTCCCCGCGCGCGACCATGATCACATCCGCGGCGCCGACGATCCCGGCGAGGTTCGCGATCGCCTCGTGCCGCTCGATCTTGGCGACGATGTGCGCGGTGCCGCCCGCCCGGCGCACGAGCGAGCGCGCCTGCTCGATGTCCGCCGCGTCGCGCGCGAAGGAGACCGCGACGTAGTCCACCTTCTCCTCGGCCGCGAGCAGGATGTCGTCGCGGTCCTTGTCCGACAGGGCGGGCGCGGAGATCCCCCCGCCTTGGCGGTTGAGTCCCTTGCGGTCCGAGAGCTCCCCGCCGAGACGCACGCGACACTCGATGCGCGTGCCGTGCACGCGCTCCACGTCGAACACGATCTGGCCGTCGGAGAGCAGCAGCGTGTCGCCGGGCGATACGTCCCGGGGGAGGTTCTCGTACGCGACGCCCACCGCGTGCGCCGTGCCCGCCTTCGGGTCCATCGCCGTATCGAGCGTGAAGGGCTGGCCTTCCGCGAGCTGGATGCGCCCTCCCACGAAACACTCGATGCGGATCTTCGGTCCGCCGAGATCGAGCAGGACCCCGACGGTCCTGTCGGCACTCGCCGCGGCCTCCCGCACGAGGCTCATGCGCCGGCGCAGGTCCTCGCGCGTGCCGTGCGAGGCGTTGAGCCGCACGACGTTCACGCCGGCGCGAATCATCTCCACCAGCACGGCGGGGTCGTCCGTCGCGGGACCTGCCGTCGCCACGATCTTCGTGCGTCTCGAGGTGTCCATAGATCGGGGTTGTCGTCCTCTTTCAGGGTCGATGCCGCGCGGCCTACGCCGCGCGCGCTTCCAGGATCGCGACGGCGGGCAGCTTCTTGCCTTCGACGAACTCGAGGAACGCGCCGCCGCCCGTCGAGATGTAGGAGATCCCATCCTGCACGCCGTACTTCTCGATGGCGGCGAGCGTGTCGCCGCCGCCCACGAGCGAGAAGGCCTTGCTGCGCGCGATGGCGTCCGCGATCGCGCGCGTCCCTTCGCCGAACTGGCCGTACTCGAATACGCCGACCGGCCCGTTCCAGATGATCGTTCCCGCGGAGGCGAGCAGTCCGCCGAACCGCTCGGCCGTGTCCGGCCCGATGTCGAGAATCATCTCATCCGCGCGCACGTCCTGAATGGAGCGCACGTCCGCGTGCGCGGTCGAGGCGAGCTCCTTCGCGACGACCACGTCGGTCGGCAGCGGGATCTCCGCGCCGCGCTCGCGCGCCCGGGCCATCAGGCGGCGCGCGATGTCGTGCATGTCGGCTTCCTGAAGCGACTTGCCGACTGCGATGCCGCTCGCCGCGAGGAACGTATTGGCGATGCCGCCCCCGACGATCAGGCGGTCCACCTTCGCGAGCAGCGCCTCGAGCACCGTGAGCTTGGTCGACACCTTGGATCCGGCGACGATGGCGATCAGCGGGCGCGCGGGATTCTCGAGCGCGCGCTCGAGAGCCTCGAGCTCCCCGACGAGCAGCGGGCCGGCGCACGCCTGGCGCGCGAACTTCGCGATGCCGTGCGTGCTCGCCTCGGCTCGGTGCGCCGTCGCAAAGGCGTCCATCACGAACACCTCGCAGAGCGCGGCCATGCGGCGCGCGAGGCCCTCGTCGTCCTTCTTCTCCCCGACGTTGAAGCGTACGTTCTCGCACAGCACGGCCTCGCCCGGGGCGCAGTC
The DNA here is from genome assembly GCA_030040575.1 of Gammaproteobacteria bacterium. Lineage (GTDB taxonomy): Bacteria > Pseudomonadota > Gammaproteobacteria > Steroidobacterales > Steroidobacteraceae > JASHUC01. The sequence goes on along the minus strand of JASHTK010000043.1, from coordinate 2,298 downwards.
GACGCCGCTCAGCCAGTCCCGGCGAAGCGGCACCGGCTTGCCGAGCAGCTCGGCCATGCGCGCCGCGACGGGCGCGAGCGAGAGCGCCTCATCGTACGCGCCCTCCTTCGGGCGGCCGAGATGCGAGAGCACGAAGACCTTCGCGCCGGCCTGCATCGCGAGGCGCAGGGTGGGCAGCGCGGCGCGGATCCGCGCATCGCTCGTGACCGCCCCGTCCTGCACCGGCGCGTTGAGGTCCTCGCGGATGACGACGCGCTTGCCGCGCAGGTCGAGATCGGTCATCCGCAGAATCCTCACACGACCCTCGACCAGGCGAGCGTCGTGTCGAGCATGCGGTGCGAGAAGCCCCACTCGTTGTCGTACCACGCGCACACCTTGGCGAGTGAGCCGCCGAGCACCTTGGTGAGCGTCGCATCGAACACGGCCGAGTGGGGGTCGTGGTTGAAGTCGGCCGAGACGAGCGGCTCCTCGTTGTAGGCGAGGATGCCGCGCATCGCGCCCTCGGCGGCCTCCTTGACGGCCCGGTTGATCTCCTCGGCGGAGGTCTCGCGGCTCGCGTTGAACGTGAGGTCGACCAGCGACACGTTGATCGTCGGCACGCGGATCGCGAATCCGTCGAGCCGGCCGTTGAGCTCGGGCAGCACCAGGCCGACGGCGGCCGCCGCCCCGGTCTTGGTCGGGATCTGAGACATCGTCGCCGCGCGGGCGCGCCGCAGATCCTTGTGATACACGTCCGTCAGCACCTGATCGTTGGTGTACGAGTGGATCGTCGTCATGATGCCGGAGAGGATGCCGATCCTCTCGTTCAGCACCTTGGCGACGGGGGCGAGGCAGTTGGTGGTGCAGGAGGCGTTCGAGACGACGGTGTGCCGCGGCGCGAGCACGCTGTGGTTCACCCCGTAGACGATCGTCGCATCGACGTCCTTCTCGCCCGGCGCGGAGATGAGGACCTTGCTCGCTCCGGCCGCAAGGTGGGCGCTCGCCTTCGCCTTCGAGGTGTTGAGGCCCGTGCACTCGAGCACGAACTGCACGCCGAGCCGGCCCCACGGCAGCTTCTGCGGGTCACGCTCCGCGAGCACCCGGATGCGATCGCCGTTCACGAGCATCGAGTCGCCGTCCACCGTCACCTCCCCGGGGAAGCGGCCGTGGACCGTGTCGTGCCGCGTGAGGTGCGCGTTGGTCTTCGCATCGCCGAGGTCGTTCACGGCGAGGATCTCGAGCTCCCCGGTCCGCCGCGACTCGTACAGCGCGCGCAGGATGTTGCGCCCGATGCGCCCGTATCCGTTGATCCCCACCTTGATGCTCATGGCTCTGCAAGCTCCCCGGCCCCGTCAGGCATCCGCCAGGAGCTCCTCGACGCTGCGCCTGACGTGATCCGCCGTGAATCCGAAGTGCGCGAGCACCTCCGGCCCCTTTCCGGATGCGCCGAAGCGGTCGATGCCGAGCACTCGGCCCGCCGGCCCGACGTAGCAGCACCAGGAGAGGTGCGCACCCGCCTCGACGGCGAGCCGCCGGGCGACGGCCCGCGGCAGCACGCTCTCGCGGTACTCGGCGTCCTGCGCATCGAAGCGCTCGGTCGAGACCATCGAGACCAGGCGGACGCGACGCCCGGCGCCGTTGAGCGCCTTCACGGCCTCGGCGGCGATGCTCACCTCGGAGCCCGTCGCGAGCACCAGGCACTGCGGCACGCCCGGGCAGTCGATCAGGACGTAGCCGCCGCGGCGGATCAAGTCCACCTGGGCCGGCGTCCGCGGCTGCTGCGGCAGCCCCTGGCGCGTGAGGACGAGCGCGTTCGGGCCCGCGCGCTGCTCGAGCGCCGCGACCCACGCGACCGCGGTCTCGACCGCATCGCAGGGCCGCCACAGCGTGAGACCCGGCATCGCGCGGAGCGCGGCGAGGTGCTCGATCGGCTGGTGCGTCGGACCGTCCTCGCCGAGGCCGATCGAGTCGTGCGTGTAGACGAGCACGACGTGCGTTTGCATGAGCGCCGCGAGGCGCACGGCGTTGCGCGCGTAGTCCGAGAAGACGAGGAACGTTCCCCCGTACGGAACGAGGCCGCCGTGGAGGGCGAGGCCGTTGAGGACGGTGGTCATCCCGAATTCGCGCACGCCGTAGTGGACGTAGTTGCCCGAGGCATCCTCGAGCGTGATCGCGCGCGAGACCTGGGTGAGCGTGTTGTTCGAGCCGGTGAGATCCGCAGAGCCGCCGACGAGCTCGGGGAGCGCCGGAGCGAGGCTGTTGAGCGCGGCTTGCGAGGACTGCCGGGTGGACTGGGGCTTCAGTTGCTCGGCGGCGGTC
>JASHTK010000042.1 GCA_030040575.1 Gammaproteobacteria bacterium | reverse complement strand
CACGCCCGCATGAGCGGCCCGATCGGCATCGGTGGCCTGCACGACGAGCACGCGCGAGAGGCTCACGCCGTGAGCCGCGAGCGCCGGCGCAAAAGGCTCGAGAGGCGGTGCGATCCACGCGCACCAGCGTGCTGCCGGCTGCCGGCTCAGGAACGCGAGCGCCGGCAGGACCAGATACAACTCGCCGAGGCCGAGATGGGGGGTGAGAATCTCGACCAGCCCCACCCGAGGCCAGCCGCCACCGGGCAGACTCTCATCGAGCGCGGAGAATCCCGTCGGTACGGTGCCTGGCCGGGCCGCACTGCGGCCGCGCCAGAGAGCGGGATGCTCGAGAAGTCGTGCGAGGCGTGGATCGGGCTCGGACATGCCGGTCAGGAGCCGATATGCCGGCGCGAAGCGCCGCGAGCCATGAGCCTACACGAGGCCGGCCGCCTTGCCGCGGCGCACTACCCCGACGACGACTCCTTCGATGATGAAGTCCTGCTCCTTGAGGTTCACCCGGATGGGCTCGAACTCGCTGTTCTCCGGGAGCAGCCACACGACGGAGCCTTCCTGGCGGTAGCGCTTGACGGTGACCTCGTTCTCCAGGCGCGCGACGACGATCTGGCGGCTGCGCACCTCCGTCGTCCGGTGCACGGCCACCAGATCCCCATCGAGAATCCCGGCATCCTTCATGCTCATGCCGGCGACCTTCAGGAGATAATGCGGGCGCGGCTGAAAGAGCGCCGGATCGATCTGCAAGCGGGCCTCGATGTTCTCCTCCGCGAGGATGGGCCGGCCCGCGGCGACGCGGCCGATGAGCGGCAAGCCCATCTGCTCGCGGATGGTGTCCTTCAGCTGGATGCCGCGCGAGGTGCCAGGGACGAGCGCGATGACGCCCTTGCGCGCGAGCGCGCGCAGATGCTCCTCCGCCGCGTTGGCGGACCGGAATCCGAGCTCCCGGGCGATCTCCGCCCGCGTGGGAGGCATGCCCGTCTGAGCGATGAAGCGCTGGATGAGGCGCAGGATCTGGGTCTGGCGAGGCGTCAAATCGGACATGACGGGAACTGTCCATTTATACAGATACTGTGATTATATCCAGATCATCGAGCCGCGCAAAGGGAAATTACGACGTCATTGTCGTCGGCGCCGGCCACAACGGCCTCACCTGCGCCTGCTACCTCGCCCGAGCCGGACTGAAAGTCCTCGCCCTCGAGCGCCGCAGCCTCGTCGGCGGCGCCGCCGTCACCGAGGAATTCCACCCCGGCTTTCGCAACTCGACGGCGAGCTACACGGTGAGCCTGCTGCACCCCAAGGTGCTGCGCGACCTGCGCCTCGCCGAGCATGGCCTCACCCTCATCGAGCGGCCGATGCAGAATTTCCTGCCGCTGCCCGATGGGAGCGCCTTTTGCGCCGGCCCGACGCTCGCCGACACGCTCGCGGCAGTGCAGCATCGCGCCCCCGCCGACGCCGCGCGCCTGCCCGACTTTCACGCCATGCTCGGGCGCGTCGTCCACTTTCTACGCGGCCTCGCCTTGCAGACCCCCCCGGCGAGCCTGCGCGGTCCCCGCGAGCTCTGGAGCCTGCTCGCCCTCGGGCACGCAGTGCGCCGGCTGCCCGCCGAGACCCAGCGCGACATCCACGAACTGCTCACCCGAAGCGCGGGCGACGTGCTCGACGCCTGGTTCGAATGGGACGCCTTAAAGGGGCTGCACGGCTTCGATGCCGTCGTCGGAGCCTTTCAAAATCCCTACGCGCCCGCGACCGCGTACGGCTTGCTGCACCATGCCTGCGGCGAAGTGAACGGCAAGCCCGGTCTGTGGGGCCACGCGCTCGGCGGCATGGGGTCGATCACCCAGGCCATGGCCCGGGAGGCGGTCCGCCTCGGCGTTCACCTTCGCACCGATGCGCCCGTCGCGGCGATTCGGACCGACCGATTCCGCGGGCGCCAAGTCCGCGTGGCGGGCGTTGAGCTCGCCGACGGCTCGATGCTCGGCGCCCGGATCGTCGCCGCGAACGTCAATCCAAAGATGCTGTTCCTCGAGCTGCTCGAGCCGGAGGCGCTGCCCGTCGATTTCCGGGCCCGCATCGCGCGTTACCGCTGCGAGTCGGCGACTTTTCGCATGAACGTCGCACTCAGCGAGCTGCCGCGCTTTCGCGCACTGCCCCGAGACGGGCCGCATCTCGGCTCCGGCATCCTCATGGCCCCGTCGCTCGGCTACATGGAGCGCGCGTACCTCGATGCGCGCTCCATGGGGTGGTCACGCGCGCCGATCGTCGAGATGCTGATCCCGAGCACCATCGATCCGACGCTCGCTCCCCCCGGGGCCCACGTCGCGAGCCTCTTCTGCCAGCACTTCGCGTATGCGCTGCCGAGCGGGCGCAGCTGGCGCGAGGAGCGCGAGCGGGCGGCGGACACGATCATCGACACGGTGACGGATCACGCGCCGAACTTCCGGCGCAGCATCGTCGGCGTCCTCGCGCTCTCGCCCGCCGATCTCGAGGAGCGGTTCGGCCTCACGGGAGGCGACATCTTCCACGGCGCGCTCGGACCCGATCAGCTCTGGGCCGCGCGGCCGCTGCTCGGGTACGGCAGCTATCGGACTCCGGTCGCCGGCCTGTACCTCTGCGGATCCGGCAGCCATCCGGGCGGCGGCGTCACCGGCCTGCCGGGCCACAACGCGGCCCGAGAAATGCTACGTGATCGGCGCAGCGCCTAGATGTCGCGATGCACCGACATGCGGGAATGTCAACCAGTTGCATTCTGTGGCCAAATTTGATGCAGTTGCGGCGCTTGCGAAGGCTGAGGCGGAGGCACTACGCTTAGTCGCTTCGCATTTTCCCGTTTCACGGACTCCCGAATTCAACAACCCAGAAGGGGACGTTTGTCATGAAGAGCGCGATCGTGATGAGTATTGCAACCGCAGCGGCCGTGATCGGCCTTGCGGGCTGCCAGGACCTGACGCCCTTGCAGGCTGATATCGCCGACCTCAAGTCGCAGGTCGCCAAGCTGCAGAGCGACGTGCAGGCGGCGAAGGCCTCGGCCGATCAGGCCGCGAGCGCTGCTCAGGCCGCCCAGCAGGCGGCGAATGGCGCGCAGAGCACGGCCAATCAGGCTCTCGCTGCCGCTCAGGCCGCGCAGTCGGCGGTCGATGCCACCAACGAAAAGATCGATCGGATGTTCAAGCGTTCGGTCCAGAAGTAAGGACCGACGCGTTTCCGTCAAGAGCAACAGAGCGCCGCCCGCGTGCGGCGTTCTGTTTTTTCTTGCCCGCCGCGCGCGCCGCCGAGGAGCCTTGACGCCGCCGCGGCCTCAGTAGCGCACGAGCGCCGCTCCCCAGGTCACCCCGCCCCCGAAGGCCTCGAGCAGCAGCAGGTCGCCGCGCTTGATGCGCCGTCGCGCACGCCTGCATCGAGCGCGAGGGGAACGGAGGCCGCGGAGGTGTTGCCGTGGTCCTGGACGGTGACGATGACGCGCTCCATCGGCAGATCGAGCTTGCGGGCCGTCGCCTGGATGATGCGGATATTCGCCTGATGTGGCACGAGCCAATCGATCGCGGACCGATCGAGCCGGCTTGCGGCGAGCGCCTCGTCCACGACCTTGCCGAGGCTCGTGACGGCGACCTTGAACACCTCGTTGCCGCTCATGGTGATCGTGTTGCGCCGCCCCTCGCCCTCGAGGACCGGCGTCGCGCGCGAGACTCCGCCCGTGCAGTAGAGCATGTCCTTGTAGCTGCCGTCGGCGTGCAGGTGCGTCGAGAGCACTCCGGGGCGCTGCGAGCGGCGCAACACGACGGCCCCGGCGCCGTCGGCGAAGAGGATGGCGGTCGAGCGATCGGTCCAGTCCGTGATGCGCGAGAAGGTCTCCGCGCCGACGACCAGGGCGCACGTCGAGTCGCCCGCCCGCACGAACTTGTCGGCGACCGCAAGGGCATAGAGAAATCCGCTGCAGGCCGCCTCGACGCTGAAGGCCGGGCCGCCCGCACGGCAGCCGAGGCGCTCCTGCAGCAGCACTCCGCAGTTCGGGAAGATGTAATCGGGCGTGGAGGTGGCAAAGACGATGCAGTCCACGTCCTCGGGCTTCACGCCCGCGGCCTCGATCGCGCGGCGCGCGGCCGGCTCGGCGAGGTCCACCGTCGTCTCATCGTCCGCCGCGATGTGCCGGCGCTCGATGCCGGTGCGATCGCGGATCCAGGCGTCCGTCGTGTCCATCATCCGCTCGAGATCGAGGTTGGTGACGATCTTCTCGGGCAGGTGCGAGCCGGTGCCTGCGATTTGCGAGTACATCGACACCTCGTTCAGGCCCCGAGCGCCCGGCCGATGCGCGCCGTGAGACCGCCGCGCGCCGCGTGCGCGGCGAGCTCCACCGCCCGGGCGAAGGCCGTCGCATCGGCGTGGCCGTGGCTCTTCACGACGACGCCGCGCAGGCCGACCATGCAGGCGCCGTTGTATTGCCGCGGATCAAGTCCCGCCGCGAGCCGCCGCAGCAGCGGCCTTGCGATCCACCCGGCGAGCGCGCCGCGCACCGAGGATTGAAACTCCCGGCGCGTGCGCTGCGCGATGAGCCGCGCGAGGCCCTCCATCGTCTTCAGCGCGACGTTGCCGGTGAACCCGTCGGTGACGACCACGTCCACCTCGCCCGAGAAGATGCCATCGCCCTCGACGAACCCGACATAGCGCACGCCGCCGCCGCCCCCGAGCAGGGCGTGCGCGGCCTGCACCACCTCGTGGCCCTTGATGTCCTCCTCGCCGATGTTGAGCAGGGCGACGCGCGGGGCCTCGATGCCGTACAGGTCGCGGGCGACGATCGATCCCATGCAAGCGAACTGGTAGAGCTGCAGCGGCGTTGCGCGCGTGTTGGCGCCGAGATCGAGCATGTGGGTGTGGCCCCTCGCGGAGGGAATCGCCGACATCATGGCCGGGCGCTCGACGCTCTCGATGGTCTTCAGCACGAAGTGGGAGGTGGCCGTGAGCGCGCCCGTGTTGCCCGCGCTCACGCAGGCGGCGGCCCGGCCTTCCTTCACGAGGTTCAACGCGACGCGCATGGAGGAGTCCCGGCCACGGCGCACCGCCGTCCGCGGCGCCTCGTCCATGGCGATGACCTGCGAGGCCGGCACGATCTCGATTCGCGCCTTGAGCGCCTGCGGGAGCGCCCCGAGCCCCGATGCGATCTGCTCGGGCTGGCCGACCAGCAAGGCGCACAGCTCGCGGTCGTCGCGCAGCACGTGCAAGGCGCCGGCGACACGCTCCTGCGGCGCCCGATCGCCGCTCATCACGTCGACCGCCACTACGAGCACACGAACGCTCGGCTCGTGGAGCGCATCGTGCCCGCGACCCCCCGGCTCGCGACGGCTACTCCTCCGCCTCGGCGTCGGCCGGCTTCTCGATCACGCGACGCCCGCGGTAGAACCCATCCGGCGTGATGCGGTGGCGCAGGTGCGTCTCGCCCGACTGCGGGTCGATCGAGAGCGCGGGCTTGCTCAAGGCGTCGTGCGAGCGGTGCATGCCGCGGCGCGAGGGGGTCTTGCGGCTCTTTTGGACGGCCATTGATGCAGTCTCCTTGAAGCACTATCGGGTGCGTTTACTCGGCTCATTGACCAGCTCATCCAGCCGCTCAAACGGTCGATGGCGTGACTCGTCCGTGCGCTCGCCGCGCGGGCTCTCCGCGCCTGCGCCTGCGCCTGCGCCTGCGGCAGCGTGCGCCTGCCCCGGCGCTGCACACTCGCGCGCCGCGTGCAGCGGCACGATCGGCAAGGCAAGGAGCAGCTCCTCCTCGGCGAGGTCGCGCACGCTGATGCGGTGGTCCGGCGCGAGAATCGTGTCGAGCTCGCCGGGCACGCGGTCGGCTTCCGCGGCGTTCGCGACCATCGCCACCTTGCCGGCGCCTCGCACCGCCCAGGCGAGCGGTCCGAGGCAGCGCTGGCAGATGAGCTCGGCCCGCGCCGCGACCTCGACGCTCGCCACCGCGATGCTGCGCTCGCGGGCGAAGCGCACCCGCCCGGTCGCGCGCCCCTCGGTGCGCGCGAGTTGCGGCCGCAGTCGTGGGAAATCGGCGATCGCGATCGCGAAGTCGATGCTCACTTGCCCGTCGGCCAGCGGGTCGATGTCACGCGGCTTCGACCAGTCCTCCGACATGGGGCGCGTATGATAGGTAGCGA
>JASHTK010000041.1 GCA_030040575.1 Gammaproteobacteria bacterium | reverse complement strand
ATCAGGCGTCGTCCCGATGTGCGCGAGGCCGAGCGGCGCCTCGCCGCGGCGACCGCTCGAATCGGCGTCGCGACCGCCGACCTGTATCCGACGATCCGACTGAGCGCCTTCTACGGCGGCGCGGCGACTGAAGTGTCGCAGCTCACCACCAACCCCGCGCTGATCTGGGGGGTGGGGCCATCGATCAGCTGGACGTTCCCGAACGAGGCGCGCGCCCGGGCGCAGATTCGCGAGGCGAAGGGGGCGCGCGCGGCGGCGCTCGCGTCGTTCGATTCGGTGGTGCTCACGGCCCTCAAGGAGACCGAGGAGGCGCTCGCCGCATACAGCGCGGCGCTCGATAGCCGCCAGGCACTGGTCGACGCGCAGGGGAGGATCCACCGCTCGTTCGAGATCGCACGGGATGAGTTCGCCGCCGGCTCCCTGAGCTCGCTCGATCTGCTGACGACCGAGCAGTCGCTGGTCGCGCTCGATGCCGCCGTCGCCTCATCGGATGCCACACTGATTCAAGATCAGATCGCCGTCTTCAAGGCGCTCGGCGGCGGATGGCAGGGCGATGCGCAGCAGCGGCCGCGCTGAGCGCCTCGGGCGGGCTCGACCTGCCGCGATCGCCAAAGAGGCGGCCTGCGTTCGCCGCTTCTGCTGATCGTCACCGGGACACTACCTGTGCCTCGAGCCGAGCAGGACCGCGCCTTCCTCGAAGCCGCGTGCTGAGCTCACGGACAGGTCACCCCCAAGCCTTGATCGACGCGCCGCTCGCGAGCCCATTGCGCAGCGCGCGCCGTTGTGGAGACGGCGGCCCGCGGCCGCGGGGCACTTCGGCAAGTGCAACTACCATTGCGCCGCTCGTCAAGCTACCCTTCTTCCGCTTGATTTCCGGCGGCGCTCGCCTGCGGGCGTGCTCGGTCCCTGCTCGACAGCCTATGGGAGTACCTTGCCATGATGAAGTTGCGGTGGCTTCACAACTGGGTGGGGCTTGCACTATGCGCGGGTCTCGTGGCCGCGCCGCTCGCGGTCGCCGGGGATGCGCTTCAGGAGGTCTCGACGGCCGCGCAGCACGCCGGCTTCTCGGCGCAGGCGAGCTCGCTTGACGTCGCTCACATGCATCTGCACCACACGCTCAACTGTCTGGTCGGCCCCGGCGGGCGGGGCTTCGACTCCAAGCAGGCCAATCCCTGCAGCGCGATCGGCGCCGGCGCCATCCCCGATGCCACCGATGCCGCGACCAAGAAGACTCTCGCGCATATCGCTTACCGAACGCGCCGGGCGCTCGCCAGCAAGGACCTCGCGACCGTCAAGAAGGATGCGGCGGAGATCCAGACGGCGCTCAGCAACGTCAAGTAGGGGCGTGAGCAACCGCGGCGACGTGGGGCGCCAGGCAGATCCTGCGGAGCGCGGGCGGCTCGGCGAGCGCGCGCTCAGCGGATGTTGACGTTCTACTTCGCGCCGGGATCGAGCTCGATGGCAGCCCGCATCGCGCTGGAGGAAGTGCGGGTGCCGTTCGAGGCGCGCCCGGTATCCTTTGCGCGGCGCGAGACCCGCGAGCCGTGGTTCCTCGCGATCAATCCCGCCGGGAAGGTGCCGGTCCTGGTGGTGGACGGGCGCGCGCTGACCGAGGTCGCGGGGATCTTGTGGTACCTCGCCAAGCGCTACCCGGAGAGCAAGCTGCTCGAGGTCGATGAGGCCTGGGCGGTATCGTGGATGTCGTTTCTCGCCTCGACCGTACATCCTGCGCGCAAATCGGGCGCGGCGGCCTCTCGGGCAGCTTGGCAGCTCGCCGAGGAGCGCCTGGGCGGCGCCGAATGGGCGCTCGGACGCTACTCGATCGTCGATATCCACCTGTTCCGGCTCTTCTGGCGCTACAGCGGAGCGTCCGGGCCGGACCGAGTCGCCTATCCGGGCCTCTCCAATCACTACCTGCGAATGCTGAACCGCGAAGCCGTGCGTCGCACTCTCGCCGCGGAGTCGGCGATCGGCTATGAGCTGCCCCCCTGATCCGCCGCCGGCGAGGCAGGCGCGCTATCGGGCGGTGCTCAACACTTCCTCCGTGATCTGCGCCGCTTGCACCGCCGAAGGCCACCCGGCATAGAAGGCGAGGTGAGTGATGAGCTCGGCGAGTTCCTCGCCGCGCACGCCGTTGCTCAGCGCGAGCTTGACGTGAAAGCGCAGCTGCTCGGGGCGGTAGAGGGCGATGAGCGCCGCACAGGTGATGAGGCTCCGGTCGCGCTTGGAGAGTTCCTTGCGCTCCCAGACATCATCGAACAGCACCTGGGAGGTGAGGTCGGCAAGCTTCGGCGCGATGCGCCGCAGCGAATCGGGGGGCCGTGGGGAGTTCTTCTCGGGCATCGCAGCATCTCCTCGTGCAAAGCCCCATGCTAACGCACCGCACCGGCCTGGAGCGATGCGGCGCGGAAGCGCTCAGGGTGCGGGCGCGCTCAGGGTGCGGCAGAGGATCGGATGAGCACCGCGGCCGCGTCGAGCTCGTTGTAGACGGCCTTCAGCTCGTCCACGGCACGGCCGAGAGCGAGCTCCTCATCACCCGTGCCCGCGGACTCCCGCGCGCAGAGCGACCGGTGGACGACGGCGATCAGCGAGAGCGCATCGGAGAATCGGCCGAGAATGCCCTGCAGGTCCGGGCCGTCGTTCCGGCGCGCCGCTCCGCGCGCCGTTGTTTGAGATCCCTCTGCACCGGCGCGGCGGCTCCGCCGTGCGCGCTGGCCGCGATTGCCCTGATCCATGATGTCCTCCGCTAAGGCGCGTGGCTCGCCGGCGGTGCGCCGAGTCCGCCGCGCGGCGCAAAGGGTTGCCGGTCTCCTCGATCGGCAGCGTCCCGATTCGTGTAGGCTATAGTCTACACTCAAACGGTGCGGGCCGCTAAGAGCCGACGTCGGAGGATTCGGCTCGACTCAACGGTTCTACTTGATGGAATTTCGTGTAGTCGAACCGATCGATGCCGTCATCGCCGGTGGTGCGGATATCGACGAAAGTATGGTTCCAGTGCAGCACGGAGGCGGGATACTCGTGGCGGGCCATCAGGGTTTGACCGGTCGTCTCGTCGGTGCCGCTGACGGTGAGCAACAGGTACGCGTGAGAGGCGGCGAGCGACTCGGGCGTCGCGTCCGCCAGGGGACTCGAGCCGTCGATCACGTGCAAGAGGTTCCATCCGTAGACGAACACCGGCTGCTCATGGCGGCGCAGGGGAAGGTCGTAGATCCGCCGGAAGGCGTAGCCTTCCTCGGTGCGCTCGTCGCGGATCAGGCGCAGTTGCGCCGAGGCCTCCATGATCACGTTCTGTCGCTCGTTGGCCGCGCGCAGCATCAGCGTCGGGCGCCCGTCGAAGGGGCGAATCACCGCGTGCCG
>JASHTK010000389.1 GCA_030040575.1 Gammaproteobacteria bacterium | reverse complement strand
CATCGAGAGCGTGGGCCTGAGCGAGGTTGCGCGGAAAGCCATCGAGGACGAAGCCCGCCTCCGCATCGGGCTCGGTCAGCCTCTCCCGGATCACCCCGAGCATTATGTCGTCCGAGACGAGCTGGCCGGCGTCCATGATCGGCTTTGCCTTGCGCCCGAGCTCGGTGCCCTTCTCGACCGCGGCACGCAACAGGTCGCCCGTTGACACCTGCGGAATGTGACAGCGCTCAATGAGGCGCTGCGACTGGGTGCCCTTGCCGGAGCCCGGCGCACCCAAGAGAATGATTCGCATTTAGGAAACCGACCGACCCGAGGCCCCCCTCGGACGGGCGTCACGTTACCGGCCGCCCGCGGGCAGGTCAATGAACCGCGGCTCATTCGGCCCGGGAGCCGTAGCTCGGCGCGGGCGGTTTTGGCTATCCTCGCCTCCCCTGCCCCCTCACCCCGGCCGCCCCATGCCCCAGACGAGCTCCTCGCGCAAACCCGTGAAACGAAACGCCTTCTACGCCCAATCGGGGGGGGTCACCGCCGTCATCAACGCCTCCGCCTGCGGCGTCATCGAGGCCGCCGCGCGACACCCCCGCCGGATCGGCAAGCTCTACGCCGGCCGTGACGGCATCGTGGGCGCGCTCACCGAGGACCTGATCGACGTGAGCCGGGAGAGCCGCCGCACGATCCGCGGGCTGAAGCACACCCCCGGCGGCGCGTTCGGCTCCGCGCGCTTCAAGCTGAAGGGCCTCGATCAGAACCGCGCGGAATACGAGCGGCTGATCGAGGTCTTCCGCGCGCACGACATCGGGTACTTCTTCTACAACGGCGGCAACGACTCGATGGACACCGCGCTCAAGGTCTCCCAGCTCGGCGGCGAGCTCGGCTATCCGATCACCTGCGTCGGAGTCCCGAAGACGGTGGACAACGACCTGCCCCACACGGACTGCTGCCCGGGATTCGGCTCGGTCGCGAAGTTCATCGCCGTCTGCACGCGCGAGGCCGGGCTCGACGTGGCCTCGATGGCGCGCACGTCCACCAAGGTCTTCGTGCTCGAGGTGATGGGACGGCACGCCGGCTGGATCGCGGCCGCGGGCGGGCTCGCCGGACGCAAGCCGCACGAGCCGCCACACCTCATTCTCTTTCCGGAGATCCCCTTCGACCCCGCGCGGTTTCTCGACAAGGTGAAGCAGTGCGTGACGGACTACGGGTACTGCGTCATCGTCGTGTCGGAGGGCGCCGCCTACGCCGACGGCCGGTTTCTCGCGGAAGCGGGGACGAAGGATGCCTTCGGCCACACGCAGCTCGGAGGGGTCGCGCCCGTGGTCGCGGGCATGGTCCGCGAGGCGCACGGCTACAAGCACCACTGGGCCGTCGCCGATTACCTGCAGCGCGCCGCCCGCCACGTCGCCTCGCGCGTCGATGTCGAGCAGGCCTACGCCGTCGGCAGGGCCGCCGTCGAGCTGGCGTTGAGCGGGGTCAACGCGGTGATGCCGATCATCGTCCGCACCTCCTCGCGGCCGTACCGCTGGACCATCGGGCACGTGCCGCTCGGGGAAGTCGCGAACCAAGAGAAGAAGATGCCTCGCGAGTTCATCACGTCCGACGGCTTCGGCATCACCGAGCGCTGCCGCCGGTACCTCGCGCCGCTCATCGCGGGCGAGGCGTATCCGCCGTACCGCGATGGACTCCCGGATTACGTCACGCTGAAGGGCGCGGCGGCTCGCCGCAAGCTCGCGACGACGTTCAGCGTGTAAGCCATCCGACCTGCAATCAACCGGGCTCGAGGGGTTGTGGTATAGTCCGCCGCCTTTTGAGGCACGGGCCACCACCGTCGCCGCCTCGAAGAATTACAAGTGATTGATTGACGTGAGGAATTCTTGATGGATGCCACCATCTGGCCGTGGCTCGCCATTGCGGCGGGCGTCATCGCCGTGCTGTACGGCGTGCTCTCGACGGCCGCGATCCTGCGGCTGCCCGCCGGCAATCCGCGGATGCAGGAGATCGCCGCTGCGATCCAGGCCGGCGCCAAGGCCTACCTCAACCGCCAGTACTCCACCATCCTCATCGTCGGCGTCATCCTGTTCGTCGTGCTGCGCTTCGTGCTCAACTGGTGGACCGCCATCGGCTTCGCCATCGGATCGATCCTCTCGGGCGCGGCCGGGTACATCGGCATGAACATCTCGGTGCGATCGAACGTTCGCACCGCGGAGGCCGCCTCCAAGGGCCTCAACGCCGCGCTTTCGGTCGCCTTCCGCGGCGGGTCGATCACCGGGATGCTGGTCGTCGGGCTGGGTCTGATCGGTGTCGCGGGCTACTACACCTTGCTGCTCTCCCGCCTCGGTGAGGCGCAGGCGCTCCATGCGCTCGTCGGCCTCGCCTTCGGCGGCTCGCTCATCTCCATCTTCGCGCGCCTCGGCGGCGGCATCTTCACCAAGGGCGCGGACGTGGGCGCCGACCTCGTCGGCAAGGTGGAGGCCGGGATTCCCGAGGACGATCCGCGCAATCCGGGAGTCATCGCCGACAACGTGGGCGACAACGTGGGCGACTGCGCCGGCATGGCGGCCGATCTCTTCGAGACCTACGCCGTCACGCTCGTCGCGACGATGCTGCTCGGCGGCCTCATGCTGAAGGACGCCGGCTCCTCGGCCGCCGTGTACCCGCTCGCGCTCGGCGCCGCCTCGATCCTCACCTCGATCATCGGCACGTTCTTCGTGCGGGCGAGCGGGCGCGGCAAGATCATGACCGCGCTCTACAAGGGCGTCGCCGTCTCGCTGCTCCTCGCGGCCATCGCGTTCTACTTCATCACGCGCAGCCTCATGCCCGAGCACCTCGGGCCGCTCTTCGGCTGCTCGCTGGTCGGCCTCGGCCTCACCATCGCGCTCATCATCATCACCGAGTACTACACCGCGACCGAGTACAGTCCGGTTCGCAAGCTCTCGGCCGCCTCGCAGACCGGCCACGCGACGAACATCATCGCCGGGCTCGGCGTGTCGATGAAGTCCACCGCCCTGCCGGTGCTTGCGGTCTGCGTGGCCATCTGGGCGACGTACGTGCTCTCCGGAGTCTACGGCATCGCGATCGCCGCGACGGCGATGCTGTCGATGACCGGCATGATCGTCGCGCTCGACGCGTACGGGCCGATCACCGACAACGCGGGCGGCATCGCCGAGATGGCGGGCTTGCCGAAGCAGGTTCGCGACATCACGGACCCGCTCGACGCCGTGGGCAACACCACCAAGGCCGTCACCAAGGGCTACGCGATCGGCTCCGCCGGCCTCGCGGCGCTCGTGCTGTTCTCCGATTACACGCACAACCTCGAGGCGGCCGGCAAGCTCACGACGTTCTCGCTCTCCGATCCGGCCGTGATCATCGGCCTGTTCATCGGCGGCATGGTGCCGTACCTGTTCGGCGCCATGGCGATGGAGGCGGTCGGCCGCGCCGCGGGCTCGGTGGTGGAGGAGGTCCGCCGCCAGTTCCGCACCATCAAGGGCATCATGGACGGCACCGCGAAGCCCGACTACTCGAGGGCCGTCGACCTGCTGACGCGCGCGGCGATCAAGCAGATGATCGTCCCCTCGCTGCTGCCGATCCTGGTGCCGGTGATCCTCGTCGTGGTGCTCAACAACATCATGGGCCCCGGCTCGGGCACTCGCGCGCTCGGGGGCCTGCTCATCGGAACGATCGTGACGGGGCTGTTCGTCGCGATCTCCATGTGCACCGGCGGCGGCGCATGGGACAACGCCAAGAAGTACATCGAGGAAGGCCACTTCGGCGGCAAGGGCTCGGAGACCCACAAGGCGGCTGTCACGGGCGATACCGTCGGCGATCCCTACAAGGACACGGCCGGCCCGGCCATCAACCCGCTCATCAAGATCATCAACATCGTCGCGCTGCTGCTCGTTCCGCTGCTCTAGAGTCGCGCTGCGCCGGCCGGGCGTCCTCCGCGGCATCGCCGTTGCGGGTGGTGCTCGCGCCGTCGGCCGGACCGCGATAGGCCCTGCGATCATCCTTGGGGTCTCCTCGACGTCGAGATCTCCCGCTTGGTGGTGCGCTCCTGCACTACGACGTTTGATTATTTGCTCCGCAGATTCGTCGTTTGATTATCGCGCGTGCATAACCTTTGATGACTACGGTCCGTTGTGCCTCGGACCCACGCGAGGCTAGCGTCACCTCAATACCGCTCACGGAACCCGAGGCCAGGGCATGTCGCGGCCAGGACGATTGCACGCTCCTCACGCGACTTACTTCGTCGTCAACCGCTTCACGAATGATCTCGAGGCGCTCATCGCGCACCCGGGCCGACCGCACGGCCGGGACGAGCTGAATCGCATCGAGGCGAGCCGTCGCCGATTCGAGGCCCTCCTGAGCTATCTCTGCAAGCGTTGGTGCGCCCGCATCCATGCCTACTGCTGGCTTCCCGGCTCCACGCTCCTGCTGGTGCGGATCGGCGAGCCGCCGCTCGAGTGCATCATGCATACGCTTCGGGGCCTGTACTCCCAGTTCTTGCGCGAGCAGGGCCGGCGCCCGGGCGCCGTCTACGCCGGGCGTTACGCCGCCTTGATGATCGATCCGGACGATTACCTGCTCGACTTCGCGCGCCACATCTTCTGGAGCCCCGTCCACGCCGGCCTGTGCAGGAGCCCGCTCGCGTACGAGCACAGCAGCGCCCGGGTGTGTGTCGGAGAGCCCGACCCAGCCTCGCTCTGTGATGCCACGCTGCGCGACGCGCTCGCTCAGCGAGGGCAGGTCTCGCGGCTCGGGTTCTCGAGATTTCTGACGGCTGCTCCAACGCCGGGGTTCCTGCGCCTGCTCGCGCACGGCTCGCGTCTCGATCGGCGAATCGCGGGCAGCTCGATGTTCGTGCGGGAAGCCCGTCGAAGCGCGGCACGGCACTCGCCCCTTGACTCACCCACGACGATCATCTCCTGGGCGGCGTCCCGACTCTCGATCGATCCGGCCGAGATTACCGGTGTCCGCCGCCGCGCGCGTTCGGTCGAGGGACGAGCGCTCGTCGCCTGGCTCGCCACCTGTGCAGGCACGGCGACCCTCGCTCGCGTCGCACGGTGGCTCCGCTGCGATCCGTCCACGCTGCACCGCGCGGTCGATCGCTACTCGGCGGCGCGTCCCGAGCTGTTCAACGAGAAGGTCCTCGCCGAATTCGCGGCCGCGCGGATGGCGGGGGCAATCGAGGACGCCGAGCTGGTGCCGCTCGCTGCGCCGGAGGAGGACGACTGAGGGGGAGCGACACGCACCGGACCCGTTCGCGTCGCGGCGACGAGGCTCTCGTGCAATGCCTGCCACCGTGTCGGGAGCGCTCCGAGCGGGCCAATGCAATTCCTGACACGCACGATCGGGACACGCCGGTCCGCGGGTGCCGATGACTCAGCCATCGGGCTGCCGAGCGCTCTCGCGGTGCCGCGGGGCTCGCCGTACAACACATGACGCCGCGGCGTCGCGCAGCGCGTTGATCATCTCGAGTGTACGGGGCCGAGCCGCAACGGTCCCGACTCATCTTGCGGCGAACGCCCTTCTCCGTCCGACCGGCTGCCGAGCGACTTGGCCTGGAGCCGGGTGCCTTGCGACCTTGACGAGCCCTCGCGCGTCGAATCATCGTCGGTCCGCTGCCGCCGGCAGCACATCGTGCAACCAACGTAAGGAGTCCTACCATGGACGCAGTGATGGAGCTGGGTCGAGTCTCCGAGGAGACGAAAGGCTATTCGGCCGGTCTGGATGGCGGCGACGCCACGCCGGGGGATGGTCTGCATCTGTAGCCTCCGAGGTGCGCGGCGCACGCGCCGCGCACCCCTTCGCGCCCTGCCGTGTCGGCGCTTCGTATTCGGGAGAGCCCGAGACCTCCGTTCGCCGCACCCGGCCGAGAGACGCCGAGAGCGGATCCCTCGAGCTTCGCCGTGTACTTTTTGTCGCGAGACGCTTACGTATGTGCGGCCGGCGGGTACTGGATCATCCTCGATGCCGAGCGCGACCGGTATCTCTGCCTTGCGGAGCAGCCCCTGCGCCGCGCCGCCCGGTGCCTTCATGGGTGGACTCCCGCGGGCGAGGCAGGGCTCTCGCGCGAGCCGCACAGTAGCGCCGCCGATGACTTGGTCCAATCACTCCTCTCGAGGGGCGTGCTGACCGACAACCCCGAGAAGGGCAAGGCATTCTCGGGCACCTGCTTCGAGCCACCCACGCGCGAGCTCCCTCGCGCACGGTCGTCGCCGCGACGTGCCGACCTCCTGCGCTCATTTCCCGGATTCGTGCGCGCGTCGGCCATCGCGGACGCAAGACTTCACCTCGGATCGCTGCTCTCGACCATTCAGGCCGTCGAGCGCCGGCGCCTTCGATACGCAAGTCGTGCGGCACCCGTCGATGACGATCGCACCGCCGCGCTCCTCAGCGTCTTCCGAGCCTTGCGACCCCTGTATCCACGTCGCGGCATTTGTTTGTTCGACAGTCTCGCGCTTTGGGAATTTCTCGCGCCGCATCGCTTACTCCCGCATTGGGTGTTCGGCGTGATCGGCGACCCCTTCTCCGCGCATTGCTGGCTGCAGATGGGATCGGTCGTCATCAACGACGAGCTCGAGCGCGTTCGAAGATATACGCCGATCATGGCCAAGTGAGCCGCCGCCGGGGCGTCCCGTGGATCGATACGTCTTCTTTCTCTGGAATTCCTCCGAGCCGGCCGCCAGCGAGACCGCCGCGCACCTGGTTCAGATATTCAGACGGTGCAATCCCACATGGACCTCGGCGCTCACGAGCGAGGGTGCCTCCGCACTGCTTGCGCCGGACGGCGCTCGGTCATTCGAATCCTTTCCCCTGCCTCGGCGCGCGGGAATCGTGCTCGGCACACTGTTCCCCGTGGACCTCGCTCGCTGGTCGCCCGGATGGACGCCGGTATTCTGCGATCGATTCGCCGAGGCAGCGCTCCTCTCCGCTGGCCGACACCTCGTCGAGACCTTCTGGGGCCGATACGTGGCGCTGCTGACAGCCCGCGAGGGCCGGGAACACTATGTGATTCGCGACTGCTCCGGCCAGATTCCCTGTTTCGCGCTGCTCCATCGAGGCGTGCACGTCCTATTCGCGGAGATCGAGGACATCGCCTGCCTCCCGTTGCCGCCCTTCAACATCGATCGACGCGCCCTGGCGCGATTCATCTTCTCGGCGGAGCTGCCGCAGCGCGAATCGGGATTGAGAGAGGTACGGGAGCTGCTGGCCGGCGACTGCCTGGCAATCAAAGAGAATTCGGTGCGGCAATTCTCGCTGTGGAATCCCGTGACGATCTGTCGAGCGCATCCGCGGGAGAATCCCGTGGAGGCCCAAACGGCCCTCCGATCAGTCGTCCAGACGTGCGTGAGCTGCTGGGCCTCGCGCTATCACCGCATCCTTCACAAGCTCTCGGGCGGCCTCGACTCCGCGATCGTGCTCGGATGCCTGCAGCGATCTCCCGTGCGCCCGGCCGTCACCTGCATCAATACGCACTCCGTTGGCATCGAAGCCGACGAGCGCGCGTATGCGCGTCTCGCGGCGGCTCAAGCGGACGTGGAGCTGATCGAGTTGCCGCTCTATCCAAGCGGGGCCGCCCTCGACGGACGGCTCTTCGATCTGCCCCGGTCGCCCCGGCCGAGCGTGATTTCGATCTTCGATATGCCGGCGCTGCCACGGCAGAATGCCGTCGCCCGGCGACTTGCGGCCGAAGCCACCTGGACCGGTCACGGGGGCGATCATCTCTTTCTGCAGAGCTCCCTGGACCTCGGCGCCGTCGATTACGTCCTCGATCACGGACCGATCTCCAATTTTTGGCCCGCCGTACGCGACGCGGCTCGCCACTCGAGGATGCCGTACTGGCAGGTGCTGAAGGACGTGGCTCGGCACGGGTGGTTTCGGACGGAGTGGAGAATCCCAACAAGCAATGCCCCAGCCCCGGCCTTCCTGTGTCCTGAGCTGTGGCGAAGCATCGTCGATGATGTGCGACCGCACCGGGCTTCCGCTGCAGCAGGACTGTCGGTGGGCAAGCAAAGGCACATTGCCATCGTGGCCGAAGTGCTGAATCGACATCGGCCGATTCCGGGCTTGTATGCCGCTCAGCACCACCCTCTTCTCTCGCAGCCGCTCATCGAGCTCTGTCTGCAAATTCCGACCTATACGCTGCTGCGGGGCGGACGCGATCGCTCCCTCGCCAGAACCGCTTTTGCCGACTGTGTGCCGCCCGAGATCGTCTCGAGATCGGCCAAGGGCACGATCGCGTCGAGCCTGATGCGCCTGGTGCGCGACAGCGCCGAGTTCGTGAAGGAATTGATCATGGAGGGCGAACTGATCCGGGAGCGCATCGTCGAGCGCGACGCTCTCGAGCCGTACGTGGCTCGCGGGCGCCCCGTCGATCAATGGAGCCTGTGGCCCCTGCTCTCGTGCATCGCCGCCGAGATATGGCTTCGAAAATGGACGACAGCGGGATTCAGGCTGAATGCGACGCCCCCGCCGCCGCACGCAGCGGCTCGTTGCTGATCGATCCACGTCACCTCATCACGGCGAGAACGAACTCCCACGCAATCACCGATCGGGAGCAGTGCGAGCGTTGCACGCCGTGTGGGACGTGAGCGCGCTCGATGGCCGAGGGCCGAAGTCACGAGCGAGAGCCGGGACGGGATCGTTGAGCACCCAGTACCAATACCATTGCAACACGCGCCTCGCGCTGTCGAGCTGCAACGCCGGATCGGACTCGCTGATCCGGTGACCGATCTGCGGGTACCGGATGAATCTCGAGGGGACGCCGAAGTGCTGAAGGAGCTCGAAGAGGGCGAGGCCGTTCTGTGCGTCGTTGCCTCCGAGCTCGGAGCTTCCGAACTCGAGCAGCGTCGGGGTGCGCACGTGGGCCATCCGGGGTAGCGGTGATTCGCCTCGAATCTCGGCATCGGCATCCCTGCCGAAGGGCGCGAGTCCATACAGATCCTCAAGCACACCAAGGATCGCGGTGTTGGACACGACCCGATAGAGCTGGCCGACGAAAAGCGGCGGGCCGGCGGCCTCGAAGATCACCGCGGCGCGAAACCGTCTCGTCTGGGTGATCGCGTAGGCAGTGAGGTACCCTCCGTAGCTGTGTCCCACAATGCCGATGTCGCCGCCTGGGGCGATGCACCGCTCGGCTTGCACCTGGTCGACGCCGGCGAGGATGTCCGAGAGCGGCCCGGACCCCCAATGTCCCTCGCGCGCCAACGCGGTCAGAAAGGACCGTCCGAAGCCCTCTCGACCCCGCGTGTTGGGCGCGAGGACCGATACTCCGCCCCGTGCAAACGCGAGCAGCGGAAACTGGTCCCCGAAATTGAAGTCCGACCGGACCATCTGCGGCCCGCCACGCACGTAGGCCAGCAACGGCCGCCTTCGGCCCGTACAGGCCGCTGCGCCCGGGATGGACAGTCCATGGATCGTCCAGCGGTGATCGGTGCTCGGCCAGGACAGCATTTCGGCGTCTGCGTTGTCCGCGAGCGCGTCGCGAAAGGCGCTCGAGTACCGCGTGATCTGCCGCGGCTCGGGTCGATCCGTGGACGAGACGTACAGGTCGCTCGGTGCATCGACCGTCTGGCGCGTATAGGCCATGGTGCGCCCATCGGCGGCCACTCGTACGTCGTAAAACGAAGCGAGGTCATCGCCCGTCAGATTCCGCAGAGCTCCCGCGCCGACGGGCACCTCGTACAGCGGCGATCTCAGCCTCCACGGGAGCCTCACGATCAGGCCCTTGCCGCCGGCGCCCCAGAGGGGACGTGACTCGACGCTCCCGAAGCCGCTCGTGATCGCCGCTCGCTGCGGATAGACGATCTGCCGGGTTCTGACGCTCACGTAGGCCAGAATCCTCCTCTGGGTCCAGTCGAGGAAGCCGCCGCTGCTCAAGAACGCGACCGCACGTCCGTCCGGGGACCAGCTCGGATCGTCGTCGCGGCCCGGCTGCACGACGAGTGGCGACAGATCGAGCGAGCCCAGATCGAGCAGATAGAGATCCGTGTACATGAAGCGCTCGTATTGCGGGATGCTCCGCGGGCTCGCGGATATCGCGATCCGCGATCCGTCGGGAGACCAGTCGAAACCGCGGACATCCAAGCTCGGCTCCACGATCCGCCGCACCGTTCCGTCGGCGAGGCGCAGCAGCGCCAAGCCGCTCACCTCCTCGCTCTCGGTCTCCCCCAGCCAGTCCGTTCCCGTCTCGATGCCACCCGGCGCGCTTCCCGTTCGGATCGAGGCAGTCTCGGCGATGCCGAATGCCAACCGCCGACCGTCCGGGCTCCACTCGAGTCCCATCGCCGTGCGAATGGCCCATCGCGCTGCGCCGTCACCCGGCTCCCCGCCGCTGAATTCGCGACTTCGGCCCGTGGCGAGATCCACGACCCTGACACGAATCGCTGCAGCGGTTTGCTCGAAGTAGGCGAGTTGACGGCCGTCGGGCGAGAATCGCGGTGTCGCGATCGGGACCAACGTGCTCGACGATCCCTCATCCGCCACGCGCGTCGGCCGCCCGCGCGCCGCGGTCGATGCGACCCAAAGGCCGAGCCTGTAGAGGTTGGCGCCGATGTCCGGCTCGACGACCGTATAAGCGACTTCGCTCCCGTCGCGCGAGATGTCGATCTGCGGACCGCTGTCTCCCATCTCCGATCCGAGTCGGGGAGCCGCGATGACTTGGCGAGCGGCCTCGAGCGCCGCCTGCAAGCAGCCGTCTTCCGCTCGGTGAGGAGCCCCTGCGCAAACCGCCCCGAGCTTAAGGGCGAACAGGATCGCCACGGCGACCGCGCAACCCCACGTCGTGGATCGGCCTGCGAGCGGCCCCGCATCGCCCGCACGTTCCTCCGGAGCATGCCGGACGATCACTCGCTCCCCGGCCGTGCCTACCACTGCTCGGTCAGCTGCAGCGAGGTGTAGCGTCCGAGCGCATTGGCATTGGCGCCGTCGAAGTTGACGGCGAACCCCTCCGAGTTCGCGACGAAAGGCGGCATCCGGTTGGCGATGTTCTGGACGCTGAGCAGCACCTGCAGCTTTCCGAGCAGGCCGCGGCACGATTGACATCGGTACGTCGCCGTGAGATCCATCGTCGTCCATGATGCGACGGGGGCGACCGGCATCACATTGGGGTTTTCGTACGCACTGACGAAATTGACGTACGTAGCGAGGCTGAAGGAGCCCCGCGCGGCGATGATCCTCCCGCGCATCTTCACGCGGGTCGGGTTGTAGGGCGTGTTCAGGGTGTCGATGACGGGCGTTCCGCTCGTGAACTGCGTCTGCATCTTCAGGATGTACGTTCCGTCGAGCCCCGTCTCCAGGTGCACCGGACCGGCATCTGCCCGGTACGAGGCTCCGAAGTCGACTCCGGTCGTCTCGACCTTGGAGATGTTGAGCCAGGCGTCGTTGACGATCGCGGTGATATCCGACAAGTCGGCGTTGAAATTCGTGAAGGTGGGATTGGAGATGATCTGCTCGATGAGCGAGCTCGGCGGGTTTCGCTCGATGATTTCCGGACCGAGCAGCGACTCGAGCGGGAACGCAAGGAGCGGGTCGTATCCCGCCTCTTGAAGATTGGCGATCCGGTTCGAGAAGCGCGTGCCGTAGACGGTGAGCGTCGCACTCGGTCCCGATGAGCCGGCCGGGCTCCAGTCGGCGCCAAAGGTCCAGGTGGTGGCGTTCTGTGCCTGCAGATGCGGGTTGCCTCCGAAGACGATCAGCGCGTTGACGTTGCCGCCGGTCGGAGGAGCCGCTCCGGGCAGGAGGTCGGTGTTGAAGCCGTAGACTGGACCCGGCACCGGGTCGAGCTCCGAGAGCAGCGGCGCCACGAACGACGTGCCGAACGTTCCCCGAAATCTCAACGCCTCGGCCGGATTCCACGTCACCCCGATCTGCGGATTATTGGTCGTCCCGAAGTCGCTGTAGTCCTCGTACCGATCGGCCAAGCTCAGCGCGACGCGGCTGTTGCCGTCCGCCGTCTGCGCGAGTCCCGGAATCGGCACGTGAAGCTCGACAAAGCCGGCCGACACGCTGCGGCTCGGGCTGAACGGCGCGCCCCCGAGCAGGGAGATGTCATCGTACGACTCCTTCCGGTACTGCCCGCCGATCGCGTACTGGACGGTGCCGTCGTCGAAGGACCACAAGGAGCCGCGCGCGACCAGATCGGCCGACGCGACATCGGAATCGGAGCGAAAAGCGGTGAGCGGCTGGCCGGCGGGCGGAGGAGCAAAGGCGATCGTCTCGCTGAACGTATCGTAGCGCGAGTAGGAGAGACTCCCCTCGAGCGAGACGGCCCGCGAGAGCGTCGAATCCGCGCCGACGATCGCGTCGTACCCGCTGACCGTCGAGGGCAGGTGTTGCGAGAAAAGCGGTGTCGAGATGTCCTCGAAGTCGGAGCTGCGCGAGTACAGCCCCTCCGCAAAGAGGTTGGTTCCGGGAGTCAGGTCCTGGTTGACGGACAGAAAGACGCTCTGCCGCACCTCCTCGGGCAGCAGATTGAAGGGCTGGGGAGCGGTGTCCGAGAAGCTCCGATCGGCGGCGCTGAGCGGCGTGCTGTCGTCGAGCTCGTAGCTCACGAGCCCCGAGCCGCCCTGCCAGCTCGTTCCGGCGGTCTGAGCGGCCTGGGTGTCGTGACTCGCGCTGTCGGCGGCCGTGCTGTAGCGGACTCGCGATTCGACTCCGTCGTAGCTCTTGCGAAGAATGATGTTCACGACGCCGCCCACGGCGTCGGAGCCGTAGATCGCCGAGGCGCCGTCGGTGACGATCTCCACCCGCTCGATGGCGCTCAACGGGATGAGGGAGAGATCGACGAAGCTTCCGGATGTGTCGGCCGGCGCGACACGATGTCCGTCGATCAGGACGATGGTGGCGTCGTTGCCGAGACCGCGAAGATTGACGCCGGTCCCCGCGATATCGTTGTTCAAGGCCGTGCCCCCGCCGGCGACGCCCGCGATCGTGTTGACCGAGTCGCCGCCGTTGAAGTTCTGCGGGAGCGTCTGGATGAACTGCCCGAGGTTCGAGGCCCCGGACTGCACAATGTCGGCCTGAGTGAAGACCAGAACCGGAGAGGGGGAATTCTTGATCCCCTGCAGGTGCGTCCCGGTCACGACGACTTGCTCGAGGCCGGATCCACGCGCTGCCGCCGCGGGAGTGCTCGCGCCCGCCTCGGCCGTGGTTTGCGGCGGCGCTTGATCGGAGCTCGGCGTTTCCTCCTCGGGTGGGGCCTGCGAGTCATCCGGCGCTTGAGGCTGATTTGAGGCGGTCGACTTCCTGGTCTGCTCGGCTCGCACCACGCGCAGCGTCTTCTCGCCCGACTTGAAGTACTGCAGTCCCGTGCGGGCGAGGAGCATGGCGACCGCTTGCTCCGCCGTTGCCGTTGCCCTCAACGGTGGCGCGGTCAATCCGGAGACCGCGCTCGGATCGAAGACCACATCGGTGTGAGTCTCGCTCGCGACCGCCCGAAGGGCGTCGGCGAGCGGCTCGGCCGGCAGATCGAACGCGAACGTCGCCTGCGCGCGAGCGGGCGGCGTCGAAAGGATGGCGAGCAGCAGGACGATGGCACCGGCCGCGGCAGATCGGAGCGAAGCTCTCATCGTTGTCTCCAGAGCCGAGCGGCTCATGCGCTCGGCATGAACGACCCCCATCTGCACTGACGATTCTGTAGGCTATAATCCTCAGCAGATCGGGGGTGATCGGAGGCTGGGAGACGTCGGAAGACGCCCGCGCGTGGGCCCGGCGGCCGACGGCCGCCGCTCGGCGCGCGATCTTCGAGACGTGCCGCTCGAGCTGCTCGAGAAGGGGATCGCTCGAGGCCCGCGCGGGCCGATGTCCCGCTCGGCGTCAGCGGCTCGGGGAGGGGGCTCGAGCAGATCGGAGCAGGATGATCCGGTCGCCCACGTCCTGCGCGCGCAGTCCAAATGTCTCGGCCACGCCCTGCGCGAATTCCGTGGAGTCTCC
>JASHTK010000388.1 GCA_030040575.1 Gammaproteobacteria bacterium | reverse complement strand
CCGAGGACATGGGTCGCGCCGACCGCGACTACTTCACCGAGGTGGTGCGGGCCGTGTGCGACTCGCACGCGAATCTCGATGCGGAGCTCAGCGCCTGGATGGACCGGCCCGCCCGGCAGCTCGACCCGATCGAGCACGCCGTGCTGCTCATCGCGGCCCACGAGCTCAAGGCCCGTCCGGAGGTTCCGTACCGGGTGGTGATCAACGAGGCCGTGAGCCTCGCCAAGCGCTTCGGCGCGACGGACGGCCACAAGTTCGTCAATGCGGTGCTCGACCGGGCTGCAAGAGCGCTGCGCCAGCACGAGCACTGACTCGCGGCGCCCGACCGCTCCGGTGTGGCCATGCCCCTCGGCGAATTCGCGCTCATCGACCGGTTCTTCCGCGGCTGCGGCGCGCCGCGGCCGGATGTGACGCTCGGCGTCGGCGACGACGCCGCGCTGCTCGAGTGTCCGGCCGGCCGGCAGCTCGTCGCCGCGATCGACACGCTCGTCGAGGGCACGCACTTTCCGCCGGGCTGCCCCGCCGCCTCGGTCGGTCATCGCGCGCTCGCGGTGAACCTCAGCGACCTCGCCGCAATGGGCGCGGAGCCCGCGTGGGCGCTGCTCGCGCTCACCCTGCCGCGCGCGGAGGAGCGCTGGCTCGAGGAGTTCAGCCGCGGGCTCGCGGCTCTCGCGCGCGAGTTCGGCGTCGCCCTGGTCGGAGGCGACACCACGCGGGGTCCGCTTTGCGCCACGGTTCAGATTCTAGGCTCGGTCGAGCGCGGCACCGCGCTCACGCGCTCCGGCGGCGCTGCGGGCGAGGCGCTCTACGTGAGCGGCACGCCGGGCGATGCCGCCGCGGGCCTCAAGCTCGAGCAAGCGCGACTCGCGGTCGCCGATGCGCGCGCGGCACGGTATCTGCGCGAGCGGTTCTTGTTTCCCTCTCCGAGGGTGGCGCTCGGCCGGCGACTGCGCGGATACGCGAGCGCGTGCATCGACGTCTCGGACGGACTGCTCGGCGATGCGGGCAAGCTCGCGCGTGCGAGCGGCTGCGGAGTGGCGCTGGATTATGAAGCATTGCCGCTGTCGCAGTCGCTGCTCAATGCCGTCGGTCCCGAGCTCGCGCGCGAGCTCGCGCTCGCGGGCGGCGATGACTACGAGCTGCTCTTCAGCGTTCCCTCGGCGCGCGCCGCTGCGCTGCTCGGCGAGCTGCCGGCGCAGGAGTGGGGCTACACGCGCATCGGCTCGCTGCGCCGCGAGCCCGGCGCCGTGCTGATGCGCGACGGGTCTGTGATCGACTTCTCGCATTGCGGCTTCGATCACTTCGCATCCGGGCGTTGATCTGTCACACCGCGCAGAGCGCACGGTCGCGCTCGAGCGGGTGAGGGCTGCATCACAGTCGCTCCCGCCGCCCGACCGTATTCTGCTGCGGCCGCCGTCAACCGCCCGCTTGCAACCCATGTCACCCCAGGCCCGTCCCGCCGCGCAGCGCAAGGTGCCCGAGAAGATCGGCAAGTACGCGGTCATCAAAGAAGTCGGCCACGGCAGCACCGGCACCGTCTATCTGTCGCACGACGCGTACTACGGGCGCGACGTCGCGATCAAGGTGTACAACATCGATGCGGGCGGGGACGAGGAGCGCGCGCGCATCGCGCGCAAGATGTTTCTCTCCGAGGCGCACCTCGTCGGAATGCTGCAGCACCCGAACATCCTGCCGATCTACGACGCCGGCGAGGAGAACGGCTATTGTTACGTCGTGACCGAGCACGTGCACGGCGCGCGCACGCTCTCGGCGTACTGCCGCGCGGACAACCTGCTGCGCGTGGACGACACCGTCGAGATCGTCTACAAGTGCGCGAAGGCGCTGCATTATGCCCACTCGCGCGGGGTCATCCATCGCGACGTGAAGCCCTCGAACGTCATGCTGACCCAGGACAGCGACGTGCGCGTCATCGACTTCGGCATCGCCCTGGTCGCCGATTCGGACATCTCCCGGATCGAGGGGATCGCCGGCAGCCCCTCGTACATGTCGCCCGAGCAGGTCCAGAGCCTCGAGCTCACCAACCGCTCGGACCTGTACTCACTCGGCGCGGTGATGTACGAGCTGCTCACCGGCTCGCGGCCGTTCCGCGCGGGCAACCTGCAGAAGCTGCTGCACCAGATCGTCTACGCGACCCCGGCTCCGATCCACACCCTGCGCAAGGACGTGCCGGAGTATCTCGAGAACGTGGTGGCCGTCGCGCTGCAGAAGGACCCGGCGAAGCGCTACAAGAGCGGGCTCGACTTCGCCGCCGAGCTCACTCGAGTGCACCAGAAGCTGCGCGAGCAGAACGCGCGCATCGACCGGCAGGAGCAATTCGGGGTCCTGCGGCGCCTGAAGTTCTTCCACGAGTTCTCGCACGCGGAGATCTGGGAGGTGCTGCGCGCGAGCCACTGGCAGAACTACGGAGCGGGCGAGGAGATCGTCAAGGAGGGCGAGATGGACGACCGCTTCTACATCATCGTCTCGGGGACCTGCGCGGTGGAGCGCCACGGGCAGCGGCTCGGCGCGCTCGATGGCGGGGACTGCTTCGGGGAGGCGAGCTACGTGCCGGGCGCCAAGCGCACCGCGACCGTGCGCGCGCTCGATGCCGTGACGGTGCTCAAGGTGAGCTCGACGCTGCTCGAGCAGGTCTCGGCGTCCTGCCAGCTGCGCTTCAATCGCGTGTTCCTGCGCACGCTCATCGG
>JASHTK010000387.1 GCA_030040575.1 Gammaproteobacteria bacterium | reverse complement strand
TAGCCCAGGCGGCGAGCGGCCTGTCCGGGAACGCGAACTCGGGCGGATAGCGCACCTGCCAGAGGTAAAGGCCGTCGGGCGGCGCCGTCGGAGCGCCCCGGGTGCGGTCGCGGGATTCGAGGACCTCCTGCGCCCAGCCGACGGCGGCCTCGCCGCGTCCGACCGCGATCAGCAGCCCGGCGAGGTTGCGCACCATGTGGTGCAGGAAGCCGTTCGCGGTCGCCCGGATCACCACCCACTCGCCGCGGCGCAGCACCGCGAGCTCCTCGAGGCGGCGCACCGGCGTGCGCGCCTGGCATTCGGCCGCCCGGAACGCGCTGAAGTCGTGCTCGCCGACCAGAGCCTGCGCCGCCTCGCCCATCCGCTCCTCATCGAGCCTCGCGTGGATCACCGTCGCGCGACCGTGAGCGAGCGCCGAGCGGGCGTCGCGATTGCAGATGAGATAGCAGTACGTGCGGCTCACGGCGCGGTGCCGAGCGTGAAACTGAGCGGAGACTTCCTGAGCCCAGGTCACGCTCACGTCGGCCGGCAGGTGGGTGTTGGCGCCGAGCATCCAGCCCCGCGCAGGGCGGATCGAGTCGGCGTCAAAGTGCGCGACCTGCCCCACGGCGTGCACGCCGGCGTCCGTCCGGCCGGCGCACGTGACGCTCACCGGCTGCGCGGCGACGAGGCTCAGCGCCGCCTCGACGACGCCCTGAACGGTTTGCAGGCCGGCCTGCGCCTGCCAGCCCGAGTATCCGCCGCCGTGGTATTCGAGTCCGACCGCGACCCGGGGCATCAGCCGGGAAGCGACGCGATCAGGCGCTCGGCCTCTTGCTTCTGCGCGACCGAGCCCTCGGTGAGCACTTCCTCGAGGATGTTGCGCGCCCCTTCGGGGTCGCCCATGTCCATGTACGCCCGGGCGAGATCGAGCTTGGTGCCGACCTCGCTCATCGTCACCGGATCGAGACTCGGCAAGGCGAGCGCGTCGGCGTCGAGGCGCTGGGTCGCGGCGAACACCGTGTCCGGCACCGTCGCCGTGCCGACATCGAGGTCGATACCGCCCGCGCCGTTGGTTCCCTTCGAGACCGCCGTGACATCGCCGATCTCGAAATCGACGGTGCTCGTGGACCTCAGGGCGGCCAGGCGCGAGGTGTCGGCGACATCGCCCGCCCCGCTCTTGCGCGGCGCGCCGGCGCCCGCGTCCTCGGCGGCGTAGGGGTCCTCGTCGAAGTGCCAGGTTCCGGTCTCCGAGATCTTCAGCTCGCCGCCGCCGGCCGGGGCGCGCTGCTCCGCCGTCTCCATCACGCGGCGCGAATGCTCATCGAGGCCCGCAACGAGCGTCGGGGCATCGGGGCTCGAGCCGAGCGCGGAATCGGCCGCTTCGTGTGTGCCCACCTCGGACGAGGGCGCATCGGGCGATCCGGAGGCGCCGTCGTGCGCGCCGTCGTGGAGCCCGCGCAGATCGAGGCCGAGATCATCGAGCGCGAGCTCCGCGGTGTGCTCGCTGCTTGCGCCGGCCTTCAGCGCCATCTCGAGCTTCTGGCGAATCGTCGGATGGTCCTCGGAGTGCAGCGCCGGCTGCTCGATGGTCGGACCCTCGGGGGCGAGGTCCGCGGGATTCCAGGACTCCCGCTCGAGCGTGGTCGTCATCTCCCGAGTGCTCGCGATCATCTCCCGGGTGCTGCCGGCCATCTCGCGCGTCATCTCGCGGGTCATCTCGCGCGTCGCCGTCGCGCCTGCGTCGGCCGCGCCGGTCATGCGGCGGGTCGCCGTGGCCGACTCGCGCTCGGTGGTCGCATCGTCGGGCAGCACCAGGCTGTCATCGAGCGCGAGGTTCTTGTCGGTCCTCTGCTGCGCCGCCGCCTCGGCGACGGAGTCGCGCTCGCCGACGGCCGTCCCGATATCGAGGTCGACGCTCTCCGGCGGGCCGACGACCGGCTCGCCGAGCACATCGAAGTCCACACGGTGCTGCCCGCCCTCGAGATCGAGATCGACACCGCCCGCGGCCGCGCCGCTCACCGCGGCACCACCCTCGAACAGCGAGTCCTCGGGGGCGAGCTGCTTGCCCATGATCACGATCTTTTCCCATTCGCCGGGCGCGGCCTCGGTCCGCGTCGCCGCAAGATCGCGCGCGGTGAGCAGGAACTGCTCCTTGTTGCCCCAGACGAAGAACACCTCGAGGAGCTTCAGCTTCAAATCCCGCCGCTCGGGCTCGCGCTGGATCGCGATGCGGATCAGATCGGCCGCCTGGTCGTAAAGACCGTAGGCCATGTGGAAATCCGCCTCGGCAAGCGGATCGCCCTGGTCGAGGTTGATGGCGGTCTCGCCCGCGATGCTCTCGTCGGCCTCGACGTGCCTCGTCGGGGCAACGGGCGGGGCGCCCTCGAGGCGAGGCCGCTCGTGGCTGCCCGTCTCCTCGACGAGGAAGCTGTTCTCGCGCTTCGGCGCGATCTGCGGCTCGGAGATGGCCGGCTCTCGGGTGCCGTGCGCCGTCGCGCTCGCCTCGGTGAGCCGTCCGAGCGAATCGTCGAATCCAGCCTTGCGGCGCGAGGACCAGCTGCGAAGCCCGAGGTAGGCGAGCGCGGCGACGATGGCGAGCGCGACCACCCACCACAGGCTCTTCAGCGCGTCGAGCCATGCGGCAAGCGGCGAGACCGCCGGCGGAGGGGTCACGATCGTCGGACGCCGGACGGGCGGGTGCGCGGGCAGGTGCGCCGGGGGATGCTTGACGAC
>JASHTK010000386.1 GCA_030040575.1 Gammaproteobacteria bacterium | reverse complement strand
TCCCTCCGCGTCCGTCGAGATCACGGCCTCGGACAGCGAGCCGAGCGCGAGCGCGCGCCGCGCCGCCGCGCGGCTGGCCGCGTCCGGCTCGGCCCCCGGCTGGCGCAGGGCCGGGACGGCCTGAGTCGGAATGATCTCGACGCCGGTCACGAGCAGCGCCGGGCCGCCCTCGTAGTCGATCACGGCGGAGCTCACCTCGAGGCGACTCACCTGCCCCTGCAGCCCGACCATCTCGATCTCGTAGCGATCGGCCGCGGGCTCTCCGGCGAGCCGCCGGCGGATGTTCTCGCTCACGAGCTCGCAGTACTCGGGCGGCACGAGGTCCGCGAGCTTGCGTCCGGTGAGCTCGGCGCGGTCGACGCCGATCAGACTCGCGAACTGGCGGTTCGCGTGCAGGATCGTGTCGCGGTGGACGAGCACTGCCTCGTGAATGCGGTCGCCGAGCTCGGCGAAGAGCCGCGAGGCGGCGCGGTCGCGCTCGGCCCCGGCGGCCGTCCGCGCGAGCAGCTGATTGATGCCGGTCGCGAGCCCGGCGACTTCGGAGCTGCCGCTCAGCACCTCGAGGCGCTCGGCCGGCCGGCTGCCGGCCCCGATGCGCTGCAGCTCCCGCGAGAGCCGCTCGACCGCCTTCAGCTCGCGGCGCTGCAGCAGGTGCAGCACCAGGAGCAGTATCGTGACCAGCGCGAGCAGAAGGCTGACGAGCCCGACGATCGACATCTTTCCCCTAAGGCCTCGTGAGGAGAGGGCGCATTACCGGACGGGTTTCGTTGGTCTTCTCACGCCCCTCGCGGAAGCATAACGTAGGCCACCGAGCGCCTTGATCCGATTTCACTTTATGCGCGGCAAAACCGCTGGGCGGCGCCGCGGCAAAACCAGCGTTTGCTGCGCTCCGCACCTCAGGCACAATAAGTCGAATCGCACATGATCAATCCGACCGACATCGCTCGCGAGCAGATGGTGCAGCAGCAAGTGCGCGCCTGGGACGTGCTCGACGAGCGCGTGCTCGACACGCTGCGCACGGTGCCGCGCGAGCCGTTCGTGCCCGCCGAGCATCGCTTCCTCGCCTATGCCGACGTGCAGGTTCCGTTGCCGCACGGCCAGCACATGCTACGCCCGAACGTCGTGGGACGCTTGCTGCAGTCCCTCGAGCTCGAGGGTGCCGAGCGGGTGCTTCAGATCGGCGCAGGCTCGGGCTTCCTCACCGCCTGCCTTGCCACGGCCTGCGCGAGCGTGCGCGCCATCGAGATCTTCCCGGACCTCGCGGATCTCACGCGTGCGAACCTCGACTCGCTCGGCATACGCAATGCACAAGTCGCGACGGGCGATGCCGCGCGGCTCGAGGGCGGCGAGCGATACGACGCCATCGCGCTCACCGCGTCCCTCCCGGTCTACGAGGAGCGCTTCGAGCGCCGGCTCGCCGTCGGAGGCCGGCTGTTCGTCGTCGTCGGAGAGCCGCCGGTGATGGAGGCCTACCTCGTCCGGTGCCTCGCCGAGGGCGCCTGGGCGCGCGAGAGCCTATTCGAGACGGTCGTGGACCCGCTCATCAACGCCTCACGGCCCGGCACCTTCACCTTCTAGGGCGCTTGCGACCATGGTGCAACAGATCACCCCCCGCGAGCTGCAAGGTCGGCTCGCCGCGGCCGACCCGCCGGCCCTCCTCGACGTCCGCGAGCCCTGGGAGCAGGACATCGCGCGCCTGCCGGGCACGCTCGACATCCCCATGAACGAGGTCCCGGCGCGGCTCGAGGAGCTGCCGAAGGACCGGGACATCGTCGTCATGTGCCGCTCCGGCGGACGCAGCGCGAAGATCGCGGAGTACCTCGATCGCCTGGGATATCGCGTCGCCAACCTCGCCGGCGGCATCCTCGCCTGGGTCCAGGACGTCGACTCCTCGCTCAAGAGGTACTGAGAGCGGCTCCGAGCCGAGCACGCCCGCAACGAGAGCGCCGCTCCGTTGCGGGAAAGACTCCCCCACCGGATAACTGATATAGTGATATATAACACTATGGGACGGTTATGAGGCCGTGGGTCGCCGCCCTCTCCGTGCTGGCGCTCGTCAACGCCGCCCGCGGGAAGGACCTCGTCGGGGTCTATCAGGACGCGCTGCAGTTCGACACCCAGATTCGCGAGGCAGAGGCCACCTACAAGGCGGCCCGCGAGGCGACCCCCGAGGCCTGGGCGGCGCTGCTGCCGCAGCTCACGGGCACCTACGGGCTCTCGAGGCAGAGACAGGGCGAGGTGCAGATCCTCCCCTACCCGGGCCCGAACGGGGTGGTGATTCCCTTCTCCGAGAACAGCACCTCCTTCATCAACACGTACGGCTACCAGCTGCAGCTGCAGCAGACCGTCTTCTCCTGGGAGAGCCTTGCGACGCTCGCCGAGGCGCACAAGCAGGTCGCCGCGGCCGAGGCCACCTATCGGGCCGCGCAGGAGGACCTCGTCCAGCGCGTCGCCACCGCCTACTTCAACGTCCTCAACGCGAAGGACACCCTCGATGCCAATGCCGCCTCGCTCGCGGCCCTCGCCCGCCAGCTCGAGCAGGCGGACAAGCGCTTCCAGGTCGGACTCATCGCCGTCACCGACGTGCAGGAGGCGCAGGCCGCGCGCGACAGCGCCGCGGCGGCGGTCATCGCGGCCAAGCGCGCCCTCGCGAGCATGGAGCAGCAGCTGCGGGAGATCACCGAGCAGGACTACCCGAGCCTCGCCAAGCCGGGCGACGACATGCCGCTCGAGGTGCCTCAGCCGGCCGACCCCGAGCGCTGGATCTCGGTCTCGATGGACCAGAATCTCTCGCTCGTCGCAAGCCGGCTCGCCGCCGATGTGGCGCGCGAGCAGGTCCGCATCGCCTTCGGCGGGCATCTGCCGACGATCGCCATCACGGGCACCCGCAGCGACCAGACGGAGAACACCGACGAGGCGTACGACTTCGAGGGAGCCCCGGGCCGGCTGCGCATTCCCTTCGGGATCAGCGACAGCGAGATCGGGATCGAAGTGACGGTGCCGCTCTTCAGCGGCGGCCTCGTGCAGTCGCAGGTGCACCAGGCGCAGTACCAGTGGATCGCCGCCAAGGATCACGTGCAGACCGTCTCGCGCCAGACCGAGTACCAGGCGCGCGACGCCTACAACGGCGTGGTGAGCGAGGTCGCGCAGGTCGAGGCGCTCAAGCAGGGCGTCAAGTCGGCGGAGGTCGCGCTCACCGCGACCGAGGCGGGCTACCAGGTCGGCACTCGCACGGAGGTGGACGTCCTGCAGGAGCGTCAGAATCTGGTGCAGGCCGAGACCAACTACGCCGAGGCCCGCTACGCGTATCTGCTCGACATCATCCAGCTGCAGCTCGCGGCGGGCACGCTCGATCGGCGGACGATCGAGCAGATCAATCGCTGGCTCACCCGGGAGCAGCCGATGTCCACTTCCCCGGTGACCGAGCCCGCGCCCCCGCAGGTGATCCCGCAGCCGTGAGGAGCCGGACCGCTCCGGCGCGAGCGCTCAGCGGCGCCGAGGCGCAGGCGCCGTCACCGATGCGGAGGAGCCCGCCGGGGCTCGCGGTACCGAGGGTTCGGCGGGCGCGGGGGGAGCCCCGCCGATCAGCGGCTCGATGAGAGCGAGCAGCCGGCCGAGCGCACCTCGGTTCTCCTCGACCACGGCGCGCGCCCGCTCGCCCATCCGCGCGCGCGCCTCGGCGCTCGCGAGCAGTCGCGCGACGCCGTCGGCGAG
>JASHTK010000385.1 GCA_030040575.1 Gammaproteobacteria bacterium | reverse complement strand
GATGACTTCGAGCACCTCGGACTTGCGATCTCGCCGGACGTCGATACCACGCTCTACACGCTCTCAGGGGTCTCGAACGCGGAGCTCGGCTGGGGACGGGACGGCGAGACGTGGAGCTTCATGACGGAGCTCGAGCGGCTCGGGGGGGAGGGCTGGTTTCGCCTCGGGGACAAGGATCTCGCCATCCACGTCGAGCGCACGCGGCGGCTCGCGGCTGGGGAGCCGCTCTCCGGGATCATCTCCGACTTCGCCCGGCGCCTCGGGCTCGCGACCCGGGTGCTGCCCATGACGGACGATCGCGTGCGCACGGTCCTCGAGACCGCGGCTGGCACGCTCCCCTTCCAGCACTACTTCGTTAAGGATCGCTGCGATCCCGCCGTCGCCGCGATCCGCTTCGAGGGCGCTTCGCGCGCGAGCCCGACGCCGGCCGCGCTCGAGGCGCTCGCGCGGCCGGATCTCGCCGCGGTCGTGATCTGCCCGTCCAATCCGTACCTCAGCGTCGATCCGATCCTCGCCGTTGCGGGCTGGCCCGCGGCGCTGCAATCGCGCGGGGTGCCGGTCATCGCCGTCTCTCCGCTCATCGGGGGCGAGGCGGTGAAGGGGCCGACCGCGAAGATCATGCGCGAGCTCGGGCTCGAGGTCTCCCCGCTCACGGTCGCGCGGCACTACAGCGGCCTGATCGGGGGCTTCGTGCTCGATGAGGTCGATGCGGCGCTCGCCCCGCGGTTCGACGTTCCGGTGCGCGTTGCGCCGACGCTCATGCGCGCGCTCGAGGACAAGGACCGCCTCGCGCACGCGGTGCTCGACTTTGCGGGCGCGCTGGCCGCGAGCCCCACAAGCTCGTGACCGCGCCGGACGGGCTCTGCTCGTCATCCAGGCGATGAGAATGGAGCACAGGGTCCACGCCCCTCGGACAGGGGTCCTCGGGGAGTCGAGCGGCTCGCACGCTCGAGGGGGATACCCGCCGGCTCGGCTTTGCGCATAATCGCCCCGACGCTCCGGCGGGGCGCCTTGAATCGAGGCACCGGTGAGTCGAGTCGTTTCGATCGACGATCTCGTGGACGGACAGAGGATCGGCGGGTTCAACCTCAACCTGCTCCTCTGGTCCTTCCTCGCCATGTTTGCCGACGGTTACGACATCGGCGCCCTGTCCTTCGCGCAGCCCGTGCTCGAGCGGCTCTGGCACGTGCCGAAGGAGGCGTTCGGACCGGCCTCGAGCGCGAGCCTGTTCGGCATCCTGCTCGGCGCGCCGCTCCTCGGTTTCGTCGGGGATCGGTACGGCCGCAAGACCGCCATCCTGCTCGGGAGCGTCCTCTACGGGGCGAGCTCGCTCGCCATCGTCGGGGCGCACGATCTCGGCGAGGTGATCGGGCTGCGCTTCCTCACCGGCATCGGTCTTGGCGGGCTGATGCCGAACACCATCGCGCTCAACTCCGAGCTCGCTCCGCGCCGGCTGCGCGCGACGCTCATCACGCTCATGTTCGTCGGCATCACGCTCGGCAGCAGCGCACCCGGGCTCATCGCCTATGCGCTGATGCCGCGGTACGGCTGGACGGTGCTGTTCCTCATCGGCGGGCTCGTTCCCCTCGCCGTCGCCGCCTGTCTCGTGGGCGCCATGCCGGAGTCGGTGAAGTTCCTCGCGCTGCGGGCGGAGCGGTATCGGCGGCTCCTCGGCACGCTGGGTGATTCGCAGCGAGCGGAGCGGCTCGCCGAGCGCGCGCGCAGATGCGAGCGCCGGCTCCTTCTCATCGCCCGCAGGATGCGGCCGGATCTCGCGCTCGCAGAGGACGATCGCTTCGCGCCCCCGCCTGCCATCGGTACCGCCGCCGAGGCCGCGGGGATGCGGACACTCTTCGCGGGCGGCCTCGCCTGGATCACCCCGCTCCTGTGGCTGTGCTTCGCCACGGCGCTCATGTCCAATTACTTTCTCAACTCCTTCCTGCCGCTCATCTTCCGCGACAGCGGCATGCCGGCCGGGCAGGCCGCCCTCGCCGCGACGCTCTATCACGTCGGCGGGACCGTCGGCGGGTTGATGATGAGCGTGCTGCTCGATCGCTTCGGGTTCGTCGTGATCGCGGTGCTGTTTGCGGTCGCGGCGCCCGCGATCGGGGCGCTCGGCGTGGTGCCGACGACGTTTCTCGCCCTCGCGCCCCTGGCGGGCGCCGCGGGACTGGCCGTGCTCGGGGCGCAGTTCGGCAACAACGCGGCCGCGGGGCTTTTGTATCCGACCGCCGTGCGCTCGAAGGGCGTCGGCTGGGCGCTCGGCATCGGCCGCTTCGGCGCCGTCGTGGGCCCGCTCCTCGGTGCGCAGCTGCTCGGCATGAGCCTCCCGCTGCGACAGCTGTTTCTCGCGGCCGCCGCACCGATGCTGGCGGGGGCGGTGGCGGCCGCCGTGCTGGTGCGGCTCTGCTACGCTCGTCTCGGCGGTCTTCGCCTCACGGATGTTCCCGTGGGCGTCGAGCCGCCGCCAGCCGCAGCCGCTGCGCCGATCCCGGACTGACCGCATGGAAACCGCCGCGCTTGCACGTCGCCGCCGCGGGCCCTTCCTCGCGCCGATCTGGCTCGCGATGCTGCTGATCGCGATCGCAGCCCTCGTGGCGTTCGAGGTATATCAGTTGGCCGCAACGACGACCGTCGTCGTCGTCTGGCCCGCTCCACGCTTTCTCACGGGTAGCCCGGGAACACCGCTCCTCCCCGAGGAGGAGCAGGGCGCCGAGCGTCTGGTGCGGCTCTTCGCCGGGACGGCGTCGCCCGGACGGATCGCGGCGCTCTACGTCGCCGCGACGTCGGGGACGCGGCAGGCGGCGGCGCCTCTTGCCGCGCGCCTCGGCATTGAGCCCATCATCGTCCCCGCGGAGGATGTGGAGGGAACCGCGGCGCGTGCGCTGAGCGATCACCGGGGCGAGACGGTAATGATCGTCTCGAGCGCGGCGCGCCGGCTGGTCGAGGCCTTGAGCGGCATCAAGGTCGCGGCGCCCTCCGCGGGCGACGACGGGGGCATTTACATCGTGAGCGTGCCGATCCTCGGCAGCTGCGGCCTGGTGCAGCTGCACTACTGAGGGTGCCGAGCGTGATGGACGGCTCGCCGCCCGGGCGTCCGGGCAGCCGAGCGGCGTGTCATCGCCGCCGTCTCGTCCGGGTGGACGGGCTCAGCGGCCGACGGGGCTTGAGTCGAGCTGCGCGCGGATGAAGGCCTCGTGCCTGCCGATGCGGAAGTCCGCGAGGACCGCATCGCGAACGAGGTGCTCTGCATCGATGAGGAAGGTCGCCCGGCGTAGTCCCATGCCGAACGGGCCGGTGACGCCGTACCGGCGCGCGACGGACTTATCGACATCCGAGAGCAGCGTGAAGGGCAGCCCGTACCGTGCACGGAAGTCTCGGTGGCTCTGCGGGGCTTGCGGGCTCACGCCCGCCACGGCGAGCCCCGAG
This sequence comes from Gammaproteobacteria bacterium, assembly GCA_030040575.1. Lineage (GTDB taxonomy): Bacteria > Pseudomonadota > Gammaproteobacteria > Steroidobacterales > Steroidobacteraceae > JASHUC01. The sequence continues at coordinate 421 of JASHTK010000385.1, read as the reverse complement.
CGCTCGACATCGGCATACATATCCCGGATGGCGCAGGCCTCGCGCGTGCACCCCGGCGTGAAGTCGGCCGGGTAGAAGTAAAGAATGAGTGAGCCTGCACCGAGCAGGGTGGACAGGGAGACCTCCCGGCCGTCCTGATCGGGCAGCGTGAACTCCGGCGCGCGAGATCCGGGGCGCAGCATGAGCGTCGGCTCCGATGAGAATGACCGCTGATGATAGCTTCGGCGGGGAGTCGTCGGGAGCCGAACGCGAGGTTTGCCCATCCGGGCGCCGATGCTAGAATCGCGCGCCGCTTCGCCGATCGCTTCGGCCCGGCAGTCGGCTCGCGTGGGGCGGTAGCTCAGCTGGGAGAGCGTCGCGTTCGCAATGCGAAGGTCGAGGGTTCGATCCCCTTCCGCTCCACCATCTCCCCGTACGCTCC
>JASHTK010000384.1 GCA_030040575.1 Gammaproteobacteria bacterium | reverse complement strand
GCCGCGCCTGCTCGCGTACCTCGTCGCCCGCGCCGGCACGGCGATCGACCTCGCCGGGATCCGCGCGGCGCTCGCGAAAGCGCTGCCCGCCGCCATGGTGCCTTCGGCCTTCGCCGTGCTCGAGACGCTTCCCCTCACCGTGAACGGCAAGCTCGACCGAGCGCGGTTGCCGGACCCGCCCGCCGCGAGCGAGACCTATCGGGCGCCCGTCACGTCCGAGGAGATCGTGCTTTGCGAGATCGTGGCGGACCTCCTCGATCTGCCGCGCGCCGGACTCGATGATGATTTCTTCCAGCTCGGCGGCCATTCGCTCGCGGCCGTGCGGCTCGCCGCGCTCGTGCGCGAGCGGCTCGGGCGCGAGTTGCCGCTGCAGGTGATCTTCGAGCACCCGGTGCTCGGGGATCTCGCGCGGGCGCTGCCCGGGCTCGATCGCTCGGCGCCCGCTGCCGCTCATTTGCGTGCGGATCCGGCGCACGCGCATGCACCCTTCCCGCTGACACCGGTCCAGCAGGCCTACTGGCTCGGGCGGCAGCGGCTCGTCGCGCTCGGGGACGTGCCCTGCCACGTGTATGCGCAGCTGCGGCTCACCGCGCTCGAGCTGCCGCGATTCGTCTCGGCGTGGCGGCAGGCGATCGCGCGCCACCCGATGCTGCGGGCCGTCATCGCGGACGACGGCACGCAGCGCATCCTCGAGTCGGTGCCTGAGTTTGCGATTCCGATCCTGGACGCGAGCGGCCGCCCGCGCGCGGAGGCGGAAGCGGCGGCCGAGGCGACCCGCGCCGAGATGTCGCATCGAATGCTGCCGCCCGACCGCTGGCCGCTGTTCGAGGTGCAGGTGACCCGGGTCGCCGAGGCGGACTGGCGCGTGCACATCGGCATCGACGCGCTGATCCTCGACGGCGAGAGCAATCACTTGCTGCTGCAAGAGATCTTCGACGTCTATCACGGAGCCCGGCCGGCGGCGGCGCCGGCGCTCGGCTTTCGCGATTACGTGCTCGCGCTCGAGACCCCCACCGAGTCGATCGCGCGGGCGCGCGAGTACTGGCTCGCGCGGCTCGAGACCTTGCCGGCCGCTCCGGCGCTTCCCCTCGCCACGGACCCCGCGCGGCTCGCGAGCCCACGCTTCTCGCGCCGCCATGCGCGGCTCGATCCGGCGCGGTGGCGCACGTTGACCCGCCGCGCGGCCCTGCTCGGCTTGACGCCCTCGAGCGTGCTCCTCGCGGCGTACACGGAGGTGCTCGGCACGTGGGCAAGCTCGGCCGACTTCGCGCTCAACGTCACGGTGGGGGATCGGCGCCCGCTCGCGCCCGAGGTGGCGGGCCTGCTCGGGGTCTTCACGAACCTCGTGCCGCTCGAGGTCCGCGGCGCCTGCCGCGGGCCGTTCCGCGAGCGCGCGGCCGCGCAGCAGCGCCAGCTGGCGCGCGACCTCGATCACAAGGCCTTCGGGGGCATCGAGATCCAGCGCCTGATCGCCCAGCGCGCCCGCCATCCGGCGGCGGGCCTCCTGCCCGTCGTGTTCACGAGCGTCATCGGGGAGGCGCGGGTCCGATTCCCCGAGGAGGTCGTGGAGGTCCTGCACGGCATCACACAGACCCCGCAGACCTGGCTCGACAACAAGGTCTACGAGATCGACGCCGGTGGAGGCACCGCGCTCGGCATCGACTGGGATGCGCCCGAGGGCCTCTTCCCCGAGGGCCTGCTCGATGCCGCGTTCGAGGCGTACGTCGCGCTGCTCGGCGCGCTCGCGACCTCGGACGCCGCGTGGGACGAGCCGGACCGCACGCTCCTGCCGCAAGGGGAGCGCGCCTTGTTCCTCGCCGCGAATGCGACGGACGGACCGGTTGCGACGGAGCTGCTGCACGAGCCCGTCTTCGCGGCGGCAAGTGCCCATGCCGAGGACACCGCCCTCATCACGGCCGAGCGCCGCATCTCCTTTGCGCAGCTCGATCGCGGGGCCCGAGCGCTCGCGCAGCAGCTCGCGGCCACCCTCGCCGGCGACGAGCCGCTCGTCGCGATCGTCATGGAGAAGGGGGCCGAGCAGGTCGTTGCGGCCTTGGCGGTGCTGCGGGCGGGACGGGCGTTCCTGCCGGTGAGCGCAGGCCAGCCCGATCAGCGCATCCGCTCGATCCTCGCCGAGGCGGGTGTGCGCACGGCGCTCACGCAGGCGCGCATCGAGCGCGGACGGGTGTGGCAGCGCGACGTGCTGCTGATCGATGTCGCGGAGCCGGGGAGCGAAGTTGAAGTCCCGCCCACCCCCGCCGCGCAGCCCCGCATCGCCTCCCCGGAGGATGTGGCCTACGTGATGTACACCTCCGGTAGCACGGGCAAGCCGAAGGGCGTCGCGATCTCCCATCGCGCCGCGCGCAACACGCTTGCGGATGTCGCCGAGCGCTTCGCCCTCGGCCGCACGGACCGGGTCCTGTGGGTCTCCTCGCTCGAGTTCGACCTGTCGATCTTCGACCTGTTCGGCGTGCTCGCCGCCGGCGGCGCCGTCGTGATTCCCGCGAGCGACGGCCAGCGCGATCCGCGGAGCTGGGTCGAGGCCGTCGGGCGTCACTCGGTCACGATCTGGAACTCGGTTCCGGCGATCGCCGAGCTGCTGCTCGCCGCCGCAGGCGACGCTGCGGCGGCGCTCCTTGCGCCGCTGCGGCTCGTCCTGCTGAGTGGCGACTGGATCGCCGTGACGCTGCCGGACCGGATTCGCGCGCGCGTCCCGGGCTGCCGCGTCGTGAGCCTCGGCGGGGCGACCGAGGCCTCGATCTGGTCGATCGTCCATCCGGTGGACCCCGTCGCTCAGGATGCGGTGTCGATCCCCTACGGCCGGCCGCTGCGCAACCAGCGCTTCCACGTCCTGAAGGACGATCTCGCGCCGTGTCCCGTGCACACCGCGGGCAACCTGTACATCGCCGGCGCGGGCCTCGCGCTCGGCTACTGGAACCGGCCCGAGGAGACGCGCCGCCGCTTCATCACCCACCCCGAGAGCGGCGAGCGGCTCTACGACACCGGGGATCTCGGCCGCTACCGGCCCGATGGACTCATCGAGTTCCTCGGTCGCCGCGACACCCAGGTGAAGCTGCGCGGCTTCCGGATCGAGCTCGGAGAGATCGAGTCGCAGCTCGGCCAGTATCCGGGCATCGCGCGCTGCGTCGTCGCGCTGCTCGGGGATGCCGATGAGAATCGCCGCCTCGTCGCCTACGTGACGCTCGAGGCCGACGCGCCGGAGGGCTCATCGGCCGGATCCCTGACCGATCCTCGGGCGCGGGCGGCGTTCACGCTCGAGCAGCGCGGGCGCCTCGAGTTCGCGGCCGATGCGCGGGCGGTCGCCTTGCCCGGCGCGGGCTTCGAGCCGGAGCGTGCGCAGCACTTCCTCGCGCGCCAGAGCTACCGGAGCTTCTCACCGCGGCTCATCACGCCGCACGAGCTCGGCGCCTGGCTCGGCGCGCTGCAGGCGATGCCGCTCGAGAGCTCGCCGCTGCCGAAGCGGCTCTACGCCTCCGCCGGCGGCCTGTATCCGGTGCGCGTCTACCTGCTGCTCAAGGCTGCCGCCGTCGAGGGCTTCGAATCCGGCGCCTACGCGCACGATCCGCTCACGCACCGCCTGCTGCGCCTCGATGAGCGCGCGCTCGATGCCGCTTTGTTCGACGGGGTCAATGCGCCGATCGCGGCGAGCGCCGCGCTCGCGATCTTCCTCGTCGCCCACATGCCGGCCATCCGCCCGCTCTACGGCGCGTGGGCGCGCGATGCGTGCCTGATGGAGGCCGGCGCGATGTCGCAGCTGCTCGCTCAGGCCGCCGTCCCGCTGCGGCTCGGCAGCTGCCTCGCCGGGGGGTTTGACGAGGCCGCGGTGCGCGAGCGGCTGCGCCTCGGCGATGCCGAGACCGACGTGGTGCTCACCGCACTGCTCGCCGGCGCCGTCGAGACCTCGCAGCAGCGGCAGTGGCAGGCGCCCGGCGTCGCGCCTGCAGCGCCGCGATTCGATGAGGCGTCCGTGCGGGGGTGGCTGAGCGAGCGGCTGCCCGACTACATGGTGCCCTCGAGCGTGGTGGTGCTGGAGAGGCTGCCGCTGACGAGCCACGGCAAGCTCGACCGGGGGGCGCTGCCTGCCCCGCAGAGCCCGGGGCGGGAGCTGCGCCGGCCGGCCTCGCCCGAGGAGGTGCTGCTGTGCGAGCTGGTGGCCGGGCTCGTGAAGCGCCCGGCGGTGAGCCTCGGGGAGGATTTCTTCCAGCTCGGCGGGCACTCGCTGCTCGCGGCGCGGCTGATCGGGCAGATCCGCGCGCGGCTCGGGCGGGAGCTGCCGATCCGCGCGGTGTTCGAGGCGCCGCGGCTGGCCGATCTGGCGCAGCGCCTGCGCGGTGCCCCG
>JASHTK010000383.1 GCA_030040575.1 Gammaproteobacteria bacterium | reverse complement strand
TGGCCGTGGCGCGCATCGGCGATGCGCGCGACCGCCGTGACCGCAAATCCCTCGAGCGGCCGGCGCGGCGCGTTGTCGCGGGCGACCACGGCCCGCTTGAAGCCCTGCTTGTGGGCCTCGCGCAGCCGCTCCTCGCCGTAGGCGACCGGGCGCACCTCGCCCGTCAACCCGAGCTCGCCGAACGCGACGACCGAGCGCTCGATCGCGCGGTTCTTCAGACTCGAGACCAGGGCGAGGACGACGGGCAGGTCCCAGGCGGTCTCGTGGATCTCGATGCCCCCGACGACGTTCACGAACACGTCGTGCTCCTGGAGCGCGAGGCCCCCGTGGCGGTGCAGCACCGCGATGAGCATCGCCACCCGGTTGGCGTCGAGGCCCTGCGCGATGCGCCGCGGCGCCCCGAACACCATCCGGTCGACGAGCCCCTGCAGCTCGATGAGGAGCGGCCGGCCGCCCTCTCGAGTGACGGTGACGATGCTGCCGGCGGCAGGCTCGGGCGGGCGCGCGAGGAACAGGGCCGCGGGGTTGCGCACCTCCTTCAGGCCCTTCTCCGTCATGGCGAAGAAGCCGAGCTCGCCCGCCGGCCCGAAGCGGTTCTTGCTCGCCCGCACCACCCGGTAGCGGCTGCCCACCTCACTCTCGAAGTAAAGCACCGTGTCGACCAGGTGCTCGAGCAGGCGGGGACCCGCGATCGCTCCCTCCTTGGTCGCGTGGCCGACGAGCATCACGGCCGTTCCACTCGACTTGGCGAACCGCACGAGCTCCGCCGTGCACTCGCGCAGCTGCGAGACCGCGCCCGCGCTGCCCGGAGCACTCCCCGACTGCAGCGTCTGAATCGAGTCGACGATGAGGAGCTGCGCCTTGCGCTCCGCCGCGCGGGCCGCGACCGTCTGCAGGTCCGTCTCGGCGATCACCTCCAGGCGATCCGCGCCGAGGCCGAGCCGCCGCGCCCGCAGGCCGACCTGCGCCACGGATTCCTCCCCGCTCGCGTAGAGCACCGCGCATTCGCCCGCCGCGTGCGCGGCGACCTGCAGCAGGAGCGTCGACTTGCCGATGCCCGGATCCCCCCCGAGCAGGGACACCGAGCCCTTGACGAGGCCGCCTCCGAGAACCCGGTCGAGCTCCGACTGGCCGGTGTGCAGGCGCTCGAGGGCCTCGGCGAGGGTGAGCCGCGGCGGCTCGGGCGCCGCTCGGGAGTGTGACCGGGGTCCGCCGCCCGCCGGCCGCGTCGCGGGCCGCTCGACGAGCGTGTTCCAGGCCGCGCAGTGCGGGCACTGCCCCTGCCACTTCGGCGTCTGTCCGCCGCAGGCGTCACAGATGAAAATCGAGACGATGGAGCGCGTTGCCAATCGAGTCGTCCTGCTACGCTTTACCGGTGCGGGAGCCTCCCGGGGAGGGCCGATCCGGCCCCTCCGCGCGGCGCGCCGGGATGCCCGTGCCCCGAACGAGACTGACGGTTTGTGACCAGACACTCGGACAGGTATTCCGACAATGCTAGCTTATGCAGCCAAGAATGGGGTGTCGGCCGGGTCGCCGAACAGGCCCCTTGGCTTGGGGAGTGCAGCTTGCGTGGGCATCGGACTCGAGTCGCACCGGACGGTACGGACTGTCCGCAGGGGCGGCTGACGGTCAATCGAGCGTGATGGACTTCACAGTTTCCTCGCCGCGCCGAGTGCTCGCCGGAGGCATGCCGGAGTGCGAGCGATGAGCTTCAAGGGCAAGCTCAGGCTGGTGGGCGAGACCGACATCGGCAAGGTCCGCGAGCACAACGAGGACACCATCGCCGTCGACTCGGAGATCGGCTTGCTGGTGGTCGCCGACGGCATGGGCGGCTACAACGCGGGCGAGGTGGCGAGTGGCATCGCCGTGAAGACGATCGTGAATCTGGTCCAGGAGTCGGTCGGGCGCGAGGACCTGCGCGTCAACGATCCGGCGACCGGGATGTCGCGCTCGAGCATCATCCTGCGCGATGCGATTCACCGGGCGAACAAGATCATCTATCAGACCTCGCGGACTCAGCCGCAGTGCGAGGGGATGGGCACGACCGTCGTGAGCGCCCTGTTCTTCGACAACAAGATGGCGATCGCCCACGTCGGCGACTCGCGCCTGTACCGACTGCGCAACGACAAGTTCGAGCAGGTGACCATGGACCACTCCCTGCTGCAGGAGCTCGTCGATCGCGGGTTCTACTCGGCCGAGGAGGCGCAGCGCGCGACGAACAAGAACTACGTCACACGCGCCCTCGGGGTGGAGCCGAACGTCGAGGTCGAGGTGCAAGAGGTCCCGGTTCAGAAGGGCGACTTCTACATCCTGTGCTCGGACGGGCTGTCCGACATGGTGGAAGACGACGACATTCACTTAACGATCAGCACCTTTGGTGCTAACCTGGATACGGTTGCCAAGCAGTTGATTCAGCTGTCGAATGACAACGGGGGTCGCGACAACATCTCTGTCGTCATGGCTCATGTCCTGGAGGCTTTCCCGGCGAGCAAGGGGATTCTCGAGAGAATCCTCGGGTGGCTGGGGTAAGAGAAGAGGCACGCATGGCAAGGTTGATACTGAGCCTGGATAACCAGGTGATGGCCGAGTACAACATGAACAAGGAGCGCTACACGGTCGGGCGGCTGCCGGACAACGACATCCGCATCGACAACAGCGCCGTGAGCGGCCACCACTCGCTCATCATCAACATTCTCAACGATTCGTTCCTCGAGGACCTGAACAGCACCAACGGCACGTACGTCAACGGCAAGCTCATCAAGAAGCACGCCTTGCAGCACGGCGATGTGATCACGGTCGGCCATCACCAGCTGCGCTTCGTCGAGGACGACGAGGCGCAGGATGAGTTTGAGAAGACCATGGTCATCCAGCCGTCGGCGCGCCCGCTCGAGAAGGTGCGCAGCGCCCGCGAGGCCGTCGATCAGGCGGCCCCCGCTGCCGCGGCGGCGCCGGAGGCCGACGCTCGGCAGCCGACTGCCGACGGCCGCGCACCGAAGAAGGCGAAGCTGCAGGTGCTCTCGGGCGTGTTCGCGGGTCGCGAGCTCGAGCTCAACAAAGCGCTCACGACGCTCGGCCGCCCGGGCGTGCAGGTCGCCGCGATCACCCGCCGCTCGGACGGCTACTTCATCGTCCACGTCGAGAGCGACAAGGACAACGACTATCCGCTCGTGAACGGCGCGTCGATCGGCGCTCAGGCGCGCCGTCTCACCGACAACGACGTGATCCAGCTCGCGGGCGTGAA
>JASHTK010000382.1 GCA_030040575.1 Gammaproteobacteria bacterium | reverse complement strand
GTCGAGTCCCTCGCGTCCCGCTCGGCGATCTCGCGCGAAAGGGCGGCAAGGCTAACACCTGACCCCTTGTCCTTCAACTGCTTATAACGGCGCAGCGCCCGCTCCTCCGGGCTCGCCGTTAGGAAGATCTTGAGCGGCGCCCGCGGAAAGACGACCGTGCCCATGTCGCGCCCGTCGGCCACCAGGCCCGGCGGACGCGCAAAGGACTGCTGGCGCTCGAGGAGCGCGTCCCGCACCTGCGGCCAGGCCGCGACCCGCGAGGCCCCCGCGCCCGCCAGCTCTGACCGAAGCTCGGCTGTAACATCCCGCCCCCCGAGCAGGACTCGCTCATCGTCCGGCTCATCGAGGAAGCTCACCTCCATCGCGAGCGCCGCCTGCGCATGGCTTTTGACATCATCCGGGGCGAGGCCCTGCGCCCGCCCCGCGAGCGCGACGAGCCGGTACAGGGCGCCGCTGTCGAGGCGGTGCCAGGAGGCATAGCGGGCGACGGCCCGGCTCACCGTGCCCTTGCCCGATCCACTCGGGCCGTCGATCGTCACGATGGGTGCCCTCACGACCATCGTGCCTGCTCCGCCCCCGCCGCCCGCCCGCCGCTCGCCCCCACGGCCGGCTCAGCCGGAGCCGCGGGCGACGATGCGCAAGCCCGCGGCCCGCGCGAGCTCGACGAAGCCCGGAAAGGAGGTCGCGACGTTGGCCACGTCGAGCACCTCGATCGGGGCGCTCGCCCGCAGGCTTGCGACGGCGAACGCCATCGCGATGCGGTGGTCCCCGTGGCTCGCGACCGTACCGCCGCCGAGCTCGCCCCGGCCGCGGATCCGGATGCCGTCGGGCAGCAACTCGTGCTCCACCCCGAGCGTGCCGAGACCCGCGGCCATGACGGCGAGCCGGTCGCTCTCCTTCACCCGCAGCTCCCCCGCGCCGCGCACCACGGTTTCCCCCTCCGCGCAGGCGGCGGCGATGAAGAAGACCGGAAACTCATCGATGGCGAGCGGCACGAGCGCCTCGGGCACCTCGATGCCGCGGAGCGGCGCCGCGCGGACCTCGATGTCCGCCACGGGCTCGGCGCCGGCGCTCCCTCGGTCCTCTCCCCGGAGCGCCTTCAGGCGGATCTGCGCTCCCATCCGGCGCAGCAGCTCGAGGAGCCCGGTGCGCGTCGGATTGACCCCGACGCTCTCCAGCGTGAGGCCCTGCCCGGCGAGGCAGCCGGCGACGAGAAAGAAGGCCGCCGAGGAGAAATCCCCCGGCACCTCGATCCGCGCGCCGCGCAACGCCTGGCCTCCCTCGAGCGCGACGGTGCGGCCGCTGCGCGTCACCTCGACGCCGAAGGTCGCGAGCATGCGCTCGCTGTGATCGCGGGTCGGCGCCGGCTCGGTGATGCTCGTGCGGCCGCGGGCCGCAAGGCCTGCGAGCAGGATCGCGGATTTCACCTGTGCGCTCGCGACCGGCAGCTCGTACTCGATGCCCCGGAGCGCGCTGCCGCCGTGGATGCGCACGGGCGGGTGGCCCTCCTCCGTCGCGATCTGGGCGCCCATGAGCCTCAGCGGCACGGCGGCGCGCTCCATCGGGCGGCGCATGAGCGAGGCGTCCCCGATCAGCGTCGAGTCGAAGGGCTGGCCCGCGAGCAGGCCCATGAATAGGCGCATGGCGGTGCCGGCGTTGCCCATGTCGAGCGGCGCGGCCGGCGCGCGCAGCCCCCGAGCGCCCACCCCGTGCACGATGGCGCGCTCGCGCTGCGGGCGCTCGATCGAGACCCCGAGCGCCCGCAGCGCCGCGAGCGTCGCGAGGCAGTCCTCGCTCGCGAGGAAGCCCTCGACCTCGGAGTCCCCCTCGGCAAGGCCGCCGAGCATCAGCGCGCGGTGCGAGATCGACTTGTCGCCGGGCACGCGCACGGCTCCGCGGACCTCCCCGCCGGGGGAGATGAGGTAGCGCTCGGTCGCTTGCGCCGCGCTCACGGGACCGGCCGCGCTCAGCTCACCGCGCGGGGGTAGGACCCCAGGACGCGAAAGAGCGAGGCGCGCTTCGCGAGGGCGGCGAGCGCCCGGGCGACGGGCCGGTCCTCGGCGTGCCCCTCGATGTCGATGAAGAACACGTAGTCCCACTTGCGGCGCTGCGAGGGCCGCGACTCGATCCGGGTCATGCTCACGCGGTGCCGCGCGAGCGGCTCGAGCAGCCGAAAGAGCGCCCCGGGGGCGTCGGTGTGGCCCGCCGAGAGCAGGAGCGTCGTGCGGTCGTTCCCGCTCGGGGCGAGGAGCTTGCGCCCGAGCACGAAGAACCGCGTCGTGTTGTCCGGGCGGTCCTCGATCTCGCTCGCGAGCACCGCGAGCCCGTACACCTCGGCGGCCGTCTGTCCGGCGATGGCCGCGCTGCCCTTCTCATCGCGCGCGCGGCGCGCGCCCTCCGCGTTGCTCGCCACCGCGACCCGCTCGGCCTCCGGCAGGTGCTCATCGAGCCAGGCGCGGCACTGGGCGAGCGCCTGCTGGTGCGAGCAGACGCGCGCGATCTCCCCGAGCGAGCGCATCCGGCCCATCAGGTGCTGGTGGATGCGCAGCTCCACCTCCCCGCAGATCTTCACGGGCGAGGTGAGGAAGCGGTCGAGCGTGTTGATGACCATGCCTTCGGTCGAGTTCTCGATCGCGACGACCCCGAAGTCCACGCTGCCGGATTCCACCTCGTGAAACACCTCATCGACGGAGGGCAGCGGCAGGGCGCGCACCGAGTGGCCGAAGTGCGCGAGCACGGCCGTTTGCGTGAACGTGCCCTCGGGCCCGAGAAAGGCGACCTTCAGGGGCTCCTGCTGCGCGAGGCAGGCCGACATGATCTCGCGGAACAGCCGCAGCAGCTCCTCGTCGCTGAGCGGCCCCTTGTTGCGCTCCTTCACCCGCCGCAGCACCTGCGCCTCGCGCTCCGGCCGGTAGAAGTCCACGAGGCGCCCCGCCTGGTGCTTCGAGATGCCGACGAGCTGGGCGAGCCGCGCCCGCTCGCTCAGCAGCTCCTGGATGCGCTC
>JASHTK010000381.1 GCA_030040575.1 Gammaproteobacteria bacterium | reverse complement strand
GGCTCAGCAGCTCGCGCGTCCGCCGCTCGCAGGCGTCGCGGTCGAGGCCGTGGAGCGCGCCGTAATAGGCGATGTTCTCCCGCGCCGTGAGATGCGGGTAGACGCCGGCGCCGTGGGGAAGGACCCCGATGCGGCGCCTCGCCTCGAGCGGGTCGGACGTGACGCTCACCCCGTCGATCCATGCGGCTCCCGCCGTCGGGCGGAGCACCGTGTAAAGAATGCGCAGCGTCGTCGACTTGCCTGCGCCGTTCGGACCCAAGAGGCCGGTGATGCGGCCGTCCGCCGCGGTGAAGGTCACATCGCTGAGCGCGGTCACGGCGCCGAAGCGCTTGGCGAGCCCTCGCGTCTCGATCACGGTGCCGGTCCGGCGAACGAGGTGAAGAAAGGGAACGGGCGCGCACGCCGGGCGCACGATGTGTCGAGGCCGGCCGTCGCGGCCCGCTCGATGAAGCGCGCCATGAGCCCGCCGATGCACGGCGCGTCGAGCTGGCCGTGTCCCATCCCCTCGAGCTCGACGACGAGGTGCCGCGAGAGCCCCCGTGCGGCGAGCGCGGCGTACGCCGGCGGCGTGACGGGATCGTTCGCGCCCGAGAGGATCAAGACAGGCACGTCCGAGCGCAGCGGGGCGTGAAAGTCCGGGTCGATCGGACCGTGCGGCCACACTGCGCAGAGCCGCTCGAGGGCATCGACCTGGATGGTGCCGAGAAAGGTCGCCTCGAGGCGCGCGCGGTCGAGCTCCTGCCGGCCGTAGAGGGGCACGTCCTCCGTGCAGACCACGGTGTTCTGCATGCCCTCGGCGAGCACGTCCTCGTAGGTGCGGTTGACGACGAGGAACTGCGCGGCGAGGGGCACGAAGTCGTGGCGGGCGGCGGCCTCGTGGAGCGAGAGGGGCAGCAGGGCCGCCTGCTCGGACGTGTAGCTCGAGAGCCGCAGCACCGTCGCGAGGTGCAGCGCCGTGAACGTGAGGGTCATCGGCGCGCCGGTCGTCGGGTTGGCGAGGCTCACCGCGACGGGTCGCTTCGCGAGCGCCTCGCTCAGCGCGCGATAATCCGCGGCCGGATCCCCGAAGCGCGCGTGGCAGGCCGCATCGTGCACGCACCGCGCGAAGATCGCGTCGAGCGCGGCTTGAGCGTCGAGGGGTGTCGAAGCGCCGAGTGCCGCCTGCGGCGGCACGACGCCATCGAGGATCACGGCGCGCACGCGCTGCGGGAAGCGGCGCAGGTACTCCTGCGCGACGCGCGTGCCGTAGGAGACCCCATACAGATCGATGACTCGATACCCGAGCGCGGCGCGCACCCGGTCGAGGTCCTGCACGGCGAGGCTCGTCGTGTAGAGCGCCGCATCGGCGTGCCGGCCGAGCGCATCGAGACACTGGCGCGCCTCGGCGAGGATCGCGTCCGGCGCGCGCCAGAGCGCCTCGTCGTCGAAGTCGCAGTAAAGCCCGTTCGAGCGGCCGGTGCCGCGCTGATCGACGAGGATGATGTCGCGGTCGCGGTGGATCTGCTCGAGCGGTCCGGCGGCCTCCGTGTAGAAGGTGGTCGCGGCCATGCCGGGGCCGCCGGCGAGAACGAACAGCGGATCCGCGCGCTCCCTGAGGTTGATGGCGGGCACGCGAGCGATGAAGAGCTCGATCCGCCTGCCCCGCGGCGCGTCCGGGTTCTCGGGCACGGCGAGACGGCCGCACTCGGCCTCGACCGCGACGAGATGGGTCGGGTGCTCGAGGCGGCAGGGCGAGAAGCGGACCTCAGGGGCGCCCGTTCCGGCGGGGGACGCGGCGGCCTGCGAGCCGGCGGCCCGGGGCACGCCGCCCGGCATCCCGAGCCACAGCCCGAGTCCCGCGGCCGCGAGGGCCGTGAGCGAGCGGCGCGCACGCGGCAGCGGCGTTTGGTGCCGCGCGGTCCGGCGCTTACAATCACGGCCCACCCTCGACTCGAGAGCCCGCCCGCTTCCCATGCGCTTCGCGCACCCCTTCGAGGTGATCATCGTCGGCGGCGGCCACGCCGGCACCGAGGCGGCGCTTGCCGCGGCACGGATGGGCGCCTCGACGCTGCTGCTCACGCAGAGCATCGAGACGGTCGGGCAGATGAGCTGCAATCCGGCGGTCGGGGGCATCGGCAAGGGCCATCTGGTCAAGGAAATCGACGCGCTGGGCGGGGCCATGGCGCGCGCGACCGACCGAGCGGGCATCCAGTTGCGGATCCTGAATGCGAGCAAGGGACCGGCCGTGCGAGCTACGCGGGCGCAAGCCGACCGCCAGCTCTACAAGCAGGCTATCCGCTCGATCCTGGAAAATCAGCCAAGCCTGACACTGTTTCAGCAAGAGGCGGGGGACTTGCTCATCGAGGGCGGGCGCGTGCGCGGCGTCGCGACCGTGACCGGCATCCGCTTCGAGGCGGCCGCCGTCGTGCTCACCGTCGGGACCTTCCTCGGCGGGAAGATCCATGTCGGCCTCGAGCAATCCTCCGGCGGACGGGCCGGCGATCCGGCCTCGGTGAGGCTTGCCGCGCGGCTGCGCGAGCTTGCCCTTCGCGTCGGCCGACTGAAGACCGGGACCCCGCCTCGCATCGACGGCCGAACGATCGACTTCTCGAGCCTCCGCCGCCAGCCGAGCGACGACCCCCTCCCCGTCTTCTCGTTTCTGGGGAGAGTCAGTGAGCACCCGAGACAGGTTGACTGTTTCATAACTGAGACAAATTCGACCACGCACGAGATCATCCGCCGCGCGACCGACCGCTCGCCGCTGTTCACGGGCGCCATCGAGGGGGTCGGTCCGCGGTATTGCCCGTCCATCGAGGATAAGGTCGTCCGATTCGCGGACAAGGCGGCGCACCAGATCTTCATCGAGCCCGAGGGCCTGGGGACCACGGAGGTCTACCCGAACGGCATCTCGACCAGCCTGCCGTTCGATGTGCAGCTCGACTTCGTTCGCAGCATCCGGGGCCTCGAGCGGGCGCATCTGACCCGTCCGGGTTACGCCATCGAGTACGACTTCTTCGATCCGCGCGGTCTCGCGCCCTCGCTCGAGACCAAAGCGATCGGGGGACTTTACTTCGCGGGCCAGATCAACGGCACGACGGGGTACGAGGAGGCGGCGGCGCAGGGCCTGATCGCGGGCATCAACGCCGCGCGGCGCGTGCGGCAGCGTGAGCCGTGGATGCCCCGGCGAAGCGACGGATACCTCGGCGTCCTGATCGACGATCTCACGACGCGCGGCACGCGCGAGCCGTATCGGATGTTCACGAGCCGCGCGGAGTACCGGCTGCTGCTGCGCGAGGACAATGCCGACCTGCGCCTGACGCCGATCGGGCGCGAGCTCGGCCTGGTGGACGAGGAGCGCTGGCGGCTCTTCGAGGCGAAGCGCCGGCTGTCCGATGAGGAGGTGCAGCGCCTCGCCGCCGCGAGAATCCACGCGGACGCGGTCCCCTCCGAGTGGGCGCAGCGGGTCCTGCGGACCCCGCTCGGCCGGGACCCGACGGCGCTCGAGCTGCTGTGCCGGCCCGAGGTGCGCTACGAGCAGGTCATCGAGCTCGCGGGCGCGCCCGGCTGGGAAGGCCTCGATGAGCGCCTCGCGGCCCAGGTGCGGCAGCAAGTGGACGTGCGTGCCAAGTACTCGGGCTACATCGAGCGCCAGCAGGAGGAGATCGAGCGCCAGCGCCGCAGCGAGGAGACGCGCCTGCCGGCCGACCTCGATTACTCGCAGGTCGCCGGGCTCTCGACGGAGGCGCGCGAGCGCCTCGCGGAGATCCTCCCGGCGACGCTCGGGCAGGCGGCGCGCATTCCCGGGGTGACGCCGGCGGCGATCTCGATCCTGCTCGTGCACCTGAAGAAGCTCACCCGCGGCACGCACAGCCGCGTCGCATGACGGGATTTCGCGGGCGGCTCCTCGAGGCCTGGGATCGCAGCGACTCGCTCGTCTGCGTCGGCCTCGATCCGCAGATCGAGCGCTTTCCGCCGGCGATCGCGGCTCAGCCCGCGCCGATCTTCGAGTTCAACAAGGCGATCATCGATGCGACCGCCGACGTGGTGTGCGCCTACAAGCCCCAGTTCGCCCACTACGCCGCGTACGAGGCGGAGGGGGAGCTGAAGCGCACGATCGAGTATGTGCACCAGAGGTACCCGGGCATCCCGGTGATCCTCGACGCGAAGCGCGGCGACATCGGCAGCACCTCGAAGCGCTACGCGATCGAGGCCTTCGAGCGCTACGGCGCGGACGCGGTGACGGTCAATCCGTATCTCGGCTTCGACTCGCTCGAGCCCTTCCTCGATTACGCGGACCGGGGCACGTTCGTGCTCTGCCGGACCTCGAACCCCGGGGCGCGCGACCTGCAGGATCTGCCGGTCGCGGGCCGCCCGCTCTATCAGGCCGTCGCGGAGCTCGCCGCGACGCGCTGGAACGCGCGCGGCAACTGCGCGCTGGTCGTCGGCGCGACCTACCCCGCCGAGCTCGCGGCGGTGCGGGCCATCGTCGGGGAGATGCCGCTGCTCGTGCCGGGGGTCGGCGCGCAGGGCGCAGAGGTCGGGCGGGCGGTGAGCGGCGGGCAGACCGCCGCCGGCACCGGGCTCATCGTGAGCTCATCGCGAGCCATCCTGTACGCCTCGTCCGCGGCCGACTTCGCGGCGGCCGCGCGCGCGGCCACTCTCTCGCTGCGGGAGGCGATCAACCGGGCTCGCCGCAGCCGCGTCTGAGCCGCAGGCGAGGCCTC
Organism: Gammaproteobacteria bacterium; assembly: GCA_030040575.1. Lineage (GTDB taxonomy): Bacteria > Pseudomonadota > Gammaproteobacteria > Steroidobacterales > Steroidobacteraceae > JASHUC01. The sequence goes on along the minus strand of JASHTK010000381.1, from coordinate 3,301 downwards.
CCCCGGTGAGGTCGCGCAGGAACTCCCGGTACCAGTGGTGGATGTCGTGGCGCCGGACCGCGCCGAGCATCCGCTCGTGGCGCCGGCGACGCTCCCCGAGCGGCATGCGCAAGGCCGTCTGCAGCGCGAGCGCCACGCCGCGCTGGTCGTAGGGGTTCACGAGCAGCGCTCCGGTGAGCTCGCGCGCCGCTCCGGCGAGGGGGGAGAGCACGAGCACTCCGGGATCCGCGGGGTCCTGCGCCGCGACGAACTCCTTCGCGACGAGGTTCATGCCGTCGCGCACGGGAGTCACGAGGGCGACGTGCGCTGCCCGCAGCAGGCCCATGAGCGTCGCATGCGAGAAGTTGCGGTTGAGGTAGCGCACGGGCGTCCAGTCCGCCTCGGCGATGCGTCCGTTGAGGCGCCCCGCCATCTGCTCGAGCCCCGTGCGGATCTCCTCGTACGCGAGCACGTCCGAGCGGCTGAGCGGGGCGATCTGCAGGAAGGTCACCCGCCCTTGGTTCTGCGGGAACGCGGTGAGGAAGTGCTCGAAGGCGGCGAAGCGCTCGGCGAGGCCCTTCGTGTAATCGAGCCGGTCCACGCCGATGATGAGCCGGCGGCCGAGCAGGCTCGCGATGAGGCGCTGCACGGTGTCCTCGCCCATGGTCTCGGCCGCCTCGCTCGCGACCTCACCGGCCTCGACTCCGATCGGGTAGACGCCGAGCCGCGCGGCGCAGCCGGCCGGCTCGATTCGCGAGCCGGGCCCGAGCGGGCTCGCCGGCCGCTCGGGGGAGCGCTCGAGGCAGGACGCGAAGGCGCTGAGATCGTCCGCCGTTTGAAAGCCGGTGAGATCGTAGCGGCACAGGTCGCGGATGATCTCCGCGTGGCTCGGCAGCACCCGCAGGAGCTGCAGCGGCGGGAAGGGCGTGTGCAGGAAGAAGCCGACGCGCCCGCGAAACGAGTGCTGCCTCAGGTACCGCGCGAGCGGAATCAAGTGATAGTCGTGCACCCAGACCACGTCATCCGGCCGCAGCAGCGAGGCGAGCCGGCGCGCGAACTCGGCGTTGACGGCCTGATAGGCCTCGTAGTCCTCGGATGCGTAGCGGAAGCGGCCCGTCGCGTAATGCAGCAGCGGCCAGAGCGTGCTGTTGCAGAAGCCGTTGTAGTAGCGATCGAGCTCGGCCGCTCGCAGGTCGACGGTCACGTAGCGGACGTTGTCGCGCACGAGCACGTCGGGCTCGGCTCGCGGCTCCTCGCAGGTCTCGCCGCTCCACCCGAACCACACCCCGCCGATGCGCCGCAGCGCCGCGAGGACGCCCACGGCAAGTCCGCCCGGCGCCGCGCGGCGCGGGAGCGAGACGCGGTTCGACACGCACACCAGGCGGCTCATCGCTCCTCGAGGCTCCACAGCCACTCGCGCACGGCCGCCGGATCGGGCAGCGAGCCCCAGGGCGGCCGCGGCTGCGGGCCGATGAAGATGCCGCGGCCCCCCGCCGACTGCGCGTACGCGAGCGCGTCGAGATCCGTGAGATCGTCTCCCAGGTAAATAGGAACGCCGCCGGCGAAGGGAAGTTCCTGCATGAACTGCTCGACCGCGCGGCGCTTGCTCGCCGCGCCGCTCGTGATCTCGATGACGCCGTGCCCGGGCTGCAACCGCGCATCGGCCGGGAGGCGCGTGCGGACCTGCTCGAGCGCGCGGCGCACGTCGCGCTCGAGCTCGGGCGATCGGCGAAAGTGCAGCGCGAGGCCGCGCTCCTTGTCCTCGAGCAGCAGGCCCGGATGGCGCGACACGAAGCGGCGCAGCGCGGCGCGCGCGGGCTCGAGGTCGGCGCTCGCGAGGCCCGAGGCGTGCAGGCCGCCCCCGGCATCCCTGCGCTCCGCGCCGTGCAGGCCGGCCGCCGGGAAACGAAAGGGGTGGAAGAGCCGATCGATGTCCTCGAGGCGCCGGCCGCTCACGAGCGCGAGACGGCCCGAGAGGCGGCGCGAGAGCCGATCGAGGAGCGCGGGAAGCCCCGCGCTCACCTCGACCGCATCGGGCGTCGAGGCGAGCTCGACGAGCGTCCCGTCGACGTCGAGGAACAAGGCCGAGTCAGGACCGAGCCGGGGAGCGATCGAGCTCATCGCCCCATCATCCGCGATCCGGCGGCGATCGGGATGCGACCGGGCCGCGCCATCCACGCATCGGGCGGTCCGCCCGCCGCGCTCACTTGCGCCAGAAGGCGGGCGTGAACAGCACGAGCACGCTGAAGATCTCGAGCCGGCCGAGCAGCATGGCGAGCGTGCAGATCCACGCCTGCAGCGCGGTGAGGCTGTGGTACGTCTTGAACGGACCGACCACGCCGAGTCCGGGACCGGTGTTGTTGATGCTCGCGACGATGGCGCCGAACGACGACACGAAATCGAGTCCCGTCGCGAGCAGCGCGAACGTGAGCACCGCCGTCGTCATGAGGTAAAGGAAGATGAAGGCGAGGACCGAGTTGACGATGCGGTCCGGGATGAGTCGTCCGCCGATGCGGACGGGCGCGACGGCGCTCGGATGGACGAGCAGCTTCAGCTCGCGTCCCGCCTGGCGGCAGAGCAGCAGCATGCGGAACATCTTGATGCCGCCTCCCGCGGTGCCCGTGCTCGAGAGGAAGCAGGCGAGGAAGAGCATCCAGAACGGCGCGAGCAGCGGCCAGGCCGTGTAATCGTCCGAGACGAGGCCGCAGGTCGTGGCGATCGAGACGACGTTGAACAGCGCGTGGCGCAGCGAGACCGCGAAGCCCGGATAGACGTGGCGGTAAGTGAGCAGTGCCGCGATGCCGACCACGCTCGCCGCGACCACGGCGAGGAGCGCCTTCGCCTCCGGATCCCGCGAGTACGGCTCGAGCGTGAGCCTGCGCAGCGCGACGAAGTGGCGCGCGAAGCTCAAGGAGGCGACGATCATCAAGGCGGCGAGCGCGAGCTCGATGGCCGGGGAGTGGAAGTACCGGATGCTTTCGTCGTGCGTCGAGAAGGCCCCGAGGCTCACCGCCGAGAAGCTGTGGCAGATGGCGTCGAACCACGACATGCCGCAGAGCCGCAGCGCGACGATGCCGACCGCCGTGAGCGTCGAGTACGTGAGCGACAGCGACTTCACGGTCTCCGTGATCCGCGGGGTGAGCTTGTCCTCCTTGACCGGGCCGGGCGCCTCGCCGCGGTAGAGCTCCATGCCCCCGACGGCGAGGAGAGGCAGGACGGCGACGGCGAGCACGATGATCCCGAGCCCCCCGCACCACTCGAGCGTGTGGCGCCACAGGTTGATCGAGGCAGGCAGGCCCTCGAGGCCCCTTAGCGTCGTCGC
>JASHTK010000380.1 GCA_030040575.1 Gammaproteobacteria bacterium | reverse complement strand
GATGGCGGCAATCCCGTGCGCTCGACGCGCCACGTCGATATCGCCATGGCGATCGAGAGCCTGCGCTACAACGCCGGGTGGACCACCAAGCTCACGGGCGAGACCGCGCTCGCCTCGCCGCAGTCACGCTCCTTTTCATACACGCTGCGTGAGCCGATCGGCGTCGTCGGCGCCATCACGCCTTGGAATGCGCCGTTCCTGATGGCCGTGAACAAGATCGCACCCGCGCTCGCAGCCGGATGCACCGTCGTATTGAAGCCCGCGGAGCTCGCGCCGCTCTCCGCGCTCCGCCTCGGACAGCTCCTCGAGGAGCTCGAGCTTCCGCCCGGCGTCGTCGACATCGTGACGGGATACGGCGGCGCCGCGGGCCAAGCCCTCGTCGATCATCCCGATGTCAACAAAATCTCCTTCACCGGCTCCACGCGCGTCGGAAAATCTATCCTCGCGGGCGCCGCGGTGAACATGAAGCGCGTGACGCTCGAGCTCGGCGGCAAGTCGCCGGTCATCATCTTCCCCGACGCGGACATCGAGGCCGCGACGCAGGCCACATCGCAGACGATCTTCTTCAAGACCGGACAGTTCTGCGCCGCCGGCACCCGGCTCTTTGCGCACAAGAAAGTCTTCGACCGCGTGGTGCAAGGCTTCGCCGACCGCGCGCAGAAGGTCAAGGTCGGCCCGGGCATCGCGCCGGACACCGATATGGGGCCGATCATCTCCCAGAAGCAGCTCGACCGCGTCATCGGCTACATCGGCGCCGGAGCGGGCGACGGAGCGGAGGTCGTGACCGGCGGCAAGCGCATCGATCGCGAGGGCTTCTTCGTGCAGCCCACGCTGCTTGCGAACGTGCGCCCGAGCATGAGCGTGTTCCAGGACGAGATCTTCGGCCCCGTCCTCTGCGCGATGCCCTTCGGCGACGCGAGCGAGCTCGACGAGCTGGCGCGGGTCGCAAACGACACCTCCTACGGTCTCGCCGCCAACATCTGGACGCGGGATCTCGCGGCGGCGCACGGGCTCGCGCGCCGCATCCAGGCCGGGACCATCACGATCAACGGCGGCGGGCGGGAGCAGCCCCTGCCCTTCGGCGGCTACAAGCAATCGGGCCTCGGCCGGGAGGGCGGACGAGAGGGCATCGAGGCCTACACCGAGATCAAGACGGTCGCCATTGGCCTCTAGCAGGCTGTTGAAAAGCGCTGATCGATGAAGGTTGTCATGATCGAACGATTCATTTTTGACAGATCTGATGCTGGATCACGGGCTTGGGGCCTGATAGCGGCCAGCTTTTCAAGCTCACGTGGATCGATTCGGCGGATCGCATCGACACGACTCCTACGTCGGCACCAGGGCCGGCTCGGGCAGCAGCTTGGCCACTCGTACCAGGGTATGACAGCCGATGGTCAGCACGCTCATGAAGCCGGCACTGCGGTAACCGCGCACCCGCATCTTGCGCATGGGTCGGCCGTCTTTACCCCAGCCGAAGGCTTCCTCGATGCGCTTGCGGATCCGCTGGCTCACCCGATAGCCTGCATGACGCGTGGTGCGCGCATCGATCGCCGAGCCACGCGTGCCAGAGATGTTCTGTGCCACCTGCGGGGTGACGCCGAGCTTGCGACACTCGGCGACGAACTCACGCGTGTCGTAAGCCTTGTCGGCGGCGAGCGTACAGCCGCTTCGGCGGGCATTGCGCTTGATCAGCCGGATGCCCGTCTCACGCTCTGCATAGCCCCTCGCTTCGGTGAACTCCACATCCACCGGCAAGCCCTGCCGATGCTCCATCAGCACATGAGCCATGTAGTAGAGCTTGGTGAGGTGCCCCTTGCCCTTGCGAAAGAGCTTGGCCTGCGGCTCGTGCGGAGCGACGTGCGTCTCGTTGGTGCGCGGCTTGCCATGGAAGTCCACGTGGGGGTTACGCCCCGGGGGCGGCGGATCATCCTTCCCATCGCGCCGGCGCATGCTCTTGACCGCCGACCAGGCCTCAATGAGCGTTCCATCGACGCTGAAGTGTTCCGAGGACAAAAGGCCCTCGCGCCGCGCCCGCCGGCCGATGCGCCGCAGGAGCTTGCGCGCCACCCCAGCCTCGATCAGCCGGTCGCGGTTCTTAGTGAAGGTCGAGTGGTCCCAGATCCGATCATCCATCGACAGACCGACGAACCAGCGAAACAGCAGGTTGTAATCCAGCTGCTCGCACAAGAGCCGTTCGGAGCGGATCGAGTACAGCACCTGCAGCACCAGCGCGCGCACCAAGCGCTCCGGAGCCACCGACTCGCGTCCGCCATCGGCATACACCCGGTCAAAGTCCCGGCTCATCGACTCCAGCGCCTCATCCAGCAACGCTCTCACCCGGCGCAGCGGATGCGCCTTCGGCACCCGTTCCTCCATCGAAACGTAGCTGAAGAGCCCGCCTTGATCCACATCCGTTCCGCGCATGCCACTCTTCCATCGCCTTACCGCGTTGGTTGTACTGTGACTCATGTGTGGCAATTTTCAACAGCCTGCTAGGGGGCGGCCCGCGCCTCGAGCAGCCCCATCGGCGATGCGGTCGGCGTCACGCTCGAGAGCTCGAGGCCGGCGCGCCGGAAGAGCGCGGCATACTCCTCGGGCGTGCGCTCCTTGCCCGTCACCATCACCAGCATGTTGATGTCCACGAGCGCGGCGAACGGCGCCGGATGGTCCTCCGAGATCGGTGTCTCGGCGACGACCACCCGCGCCGAGGGGATCATCGCCTTGCGGATGCACTGGAGAATGCGCACGCACTCATCGTCGGTCCAGTCGTGCAGGATGTGCTTGAGCAGATACAGGTCTCCCGCGGCCGGCACGGACTCGAAGAAGTCGCCGCTCACGCGCTCGACGCGATCGGCGACCCCCGCCTCCTCGAGCGCCGGGCCGGCGAGCTCCACCACCTCGGGCCGGTCGTAGAGCACGCCGCGCGCCTGCGGGAGCTTGGCGAGCACCGCCGCGAGAAAGGCGCCGTGGGCGCCACCCACGTCGACGACCACGCGCGCGCCCGCGAAGGAGTACGCCGCGAGGATCGCCTGCATCTCCGCGCCGGACATCGCACCCATGTTCTCGGAGAACAGGCGCCCGTCGTCGGGGTTGCGGGTGTGGTAGTACTCCCATGCGCTCATCCCGAAGAGGCTCTGGAAAGCCGGCCGGCCGCTGCGGATGCAATCCTCGAGGTGCCCCCAGGGTTGCCAGTGCGCCGTATCGAGCTCCGAGGCGATGACGGCGCGCATCGACCCCGCGATCCCCGAGCGCAGGCACTGGCCGATGGGCGTGAGCGTGAAGCGGCCGCCTGCGTCCTTCGCCAGCACTCCGATGGAGGTCATCGCTCGCAGCAAACGGTGGAGCGCATCCGGATGGGCGCCGATCATCGGCGCGAGCTCCGCGGCGGTTCGTGGCGCCTCCGCGAGCCGATCGGCGACGCCGAGCCGCGCCACGGCCGCGACGGCGCGTGCTGCCCAGACACCGGTGATGAGGTCGAGGATCGCCGCCTGAGGCGGTGGGCCCTTCGCAGGTGTGCTCATCCGCTGCTCCCGCAGAGCGGTCGTCAGAAGGGGTGCTTGCCGGCGCGGCATGGTAGCAGGTTTCGGGGTGCGGCCCCCTCATGCCGCCCCGCTCATACCGCCGACGCGTCGCACGAGAAATCCGCTGCAGCCTGTGCTACAACCGCCCTCATGAGCTCGATCACGATCACGACGCGCGACGGACGCTGTCCGAGCTACGTGTTTCGACCGGCTGCAGGGGCTCCGTGGCCCGCGGTTCTCGTCTACATGGATGGGCTCGGCATTCGGCCGGCCATGCTCGAGCTCGGCGAGCGCCTCGCGACCTACGGGTACTACGTGCTGCTCCCGGATCTGTTCTACCGGTCCGGGCCCTACGAGCCCATGGATCCCCGCGCGGTGTTCTCCGACCCCGAGAAGCGCAAGGTGCTCATGGAGAAATTCTTCGCGCTCGCGACGCCCGCCCACATCATGTCCGACACGGCGGCGTTCCTCGCCCACCTGGCGGCCGAGCCGAGCGTGAGGCCCGGCGGGATCGGCACGACCGGCTACTGCATGGGCGGTCTCATGTCACTTACCGCGGCGGGAACGTACCCGGATCGCATCGTCGCGACCGCGTCGTACCATGGAGGCCGGCTCGCGACCGATGCCCCGGACAGCCCGCACCGGCTCGCCCCGCAGATCAAGTCGCGCGTCTACGTGGCCGGGGCGATCGAGGACCAGTCGTTCCCCGACGACATGAAGCGGCGGCTCGAGGAGGCGCTGAGCGCGGCAGGCGTCGACCACCGGATCGAGACCTATCCGGCCAAGCACGGCTGGGTGTTCCGCGATACGCCGGTCTACGATGCCGCAGCCGCCGAGCGCCACTGGCAGACGATGGTCGCGCTCTTCGATGCGACCCTGAAGCACTAGACACGCGAGGCGCCGGCCTTCGGGCCGGCGTCAGCGCGTCGCCGCCTTGCCTCACTGATCGCTGCCGCCCTGCTTGATCTCCACGTCACCCGGGTTCGCGAGCACGACGAGGACGACTCGCCGGTTGAGCGCCCGACCGGCGGCCGTCTGGTTGCTCGCGATCGGCCGGAGCTTCCCGTACCCCTTGGCGGTGAGCTCGGCCGGGTCCACGCCGTGCGCGACGAGGTAGTCTCGCACCGCATTGGCGCGGGCCTCAGACAGCTTGAGGTTGTACGCCTCCGATGCGACGCCGTCCGTGTGGCCCTGAACTTCCACGCGCAGCCGCGGATGCGCGCTGAGCGAGGCCGCGACCGCATCGAGGACCGCCGAGGACTCGGGCGTGAGCCGCGCGGAGTTCGTGGCGAAGTGCACGCCCTGGAGGGTGATGGAGCCCTTGAGCGGACAGCCCTCCGCATCGACGGCGACGCCCGGCGGAACGAACGGACACTTGGGATTGACGCGCTTCGCGGGCGGCGCAGGTGGGGGTGGGGGCGGCGGCGGTGGAGGCGGCGCCGCGGCGACCGGCGGTGGCGGTGCGGCCTCGACGGGCCGGGTGATCGGCGCGCCAAAGCCGATCTGAAAGCCAATGCCGAGCAGCACGTCCACGGGGTGCCCGTACGAGAGATCATCGAACCGTACTTTCAGCTGCGGGCGAAGGTCGAACGTGCGCGACCCATCGTCGCTCTGCCACGCGTGAATCAACACTCCGCCGCCGACCTGCGCGAGAAGATCGTTGCGCGAGCTGCCGGCGACCGGATTGTCCACGATGACGCCGAGACCGGCGGTGAGGAACGGCGCGACGAGCGCATCACGATCGAACACGCGGAGAATGTCCGCGGACACCGCGGTGATCGTGAGGCTCGGCGTGCCGTGGTCCCCGTCGTGGTGTCCGTTGAGGACATTGAGCTCGGCGCTCCAGTCCTCCGCGAAATTGTCGCCGACCGCGAGGCCGAAGTACGGCGCGTTGTCGACGTTGCGGTCCGAGTCGACAAAGGTGCCGCCCACTTGGGGCGTGAGGTACCACTCGCCGACCTCCGCGGCGCCCGGGGAGGCGGCGGTGGAGGAATCCGGTGGGGCGCCGAGCGCCACGCCCGCAGCGAGCGCCGCGGCACATGCGAAGACCGATCGCTTGATCATGGCGGAGCTCCGGTTCACTTGGCGAGGAGGTTGCGGATTTCCTCGAGCAGCACTTCCTGGCGCGGCGGCGGCGGCGGCGCGGCCGGCGCCGCGGGCTTCTTCAGCTTGTTGATGCCTCGAAGGCAGATGAAGATCACGAATGCGATGATGAGGAAGTTGACGATCGACTGTGCGACCAGCCCGTACTTGAGCAGCACGGGCTCGCCCTTGGCGTCCGTGCTGATCCGCAAGGCGAGGTTCGAGAAATCCGTGCCGCTCGTGAGCACGCCGGCGATGGGCATGATGATGCCGTTCACGATCGCGGTGACGATCGTGCCGAAAGCCCCGCCGATCACGACGCCGACGGCGAGGTCGATGACGCTGCCCCGCATGGCGAATTCTTTGAATTCACTGGCTATGCTCATGGCTGATTCCCCGAAGTGAGATCCCGCACGGGCCACGGATCAGAACGAGTAGACGAGATTGACCGTCTCGACCGTGTCCAGCGACTTGATGCCCGCCGGGGGCCGAGTGTTGTCCTGGATATTGTATCCGAGGCTGAGCGCGAGCTTCTGGGAAACCTTGACGGCGAGCGCGAGGGTGTTGGTGACGAGCGTGTTCGGCGACCCCGCATTCGTGAGCAGGGTGTCGGACAGCGTCGTCGTGCTGGTGAGCTTCTGCGAGTAGTCGAGCCCCGCGGTGCCGACGGCATAGTTCTGCGAAGGCAGCAGGTTCCTCGCCGTCACCTCGCCGACGGAGTTGTAGGTCAGCTGCTCGGGGCGGGATGCCATGTAGCCGGCGCCGAGCTGCACGCTCAGCTTGATCGTGTCGGTATCAAACAGCTTGTAGCCGAGGCCCGCCGTGCCGCTCGCCTGGTATTGAAAGCCGTCGAACAGATCGTGCCCGTAGCGCAGCGCGCCGAAGGTGAAGAGGTCCGTGGTGACGTTGTAATTCGATTGCCAGAGCGCGTTCCAGCGCTCCGCCGAGGTGATCCCGGCGCTTTGACCGTAGAGCGCATCGAGATGCAGCGTGTGCTTCCACGGGTTGTCCGTGTACGACACATCGAGCGCGGCGTTCGCCGCCTTGGCGTCGGTATTGCCCTGGGAGGACATGAAGCCGATCTGCCCCTTGCCGGCCCAAACGGGGGGCGGCGGCGCGGGCTTCGGGCTCTCACTCGCCGAGCTTGGATCCTGACTCGTCGGGCCGGAGTCGTCGGCGACCGCGACTGCGGGCAGCAGCGCAAGGGCGATCGGCACGATTCCGAGCGTTCTGTTCATCGCGGAGGATTCCGCCCCGGGCTTTCCGTTGAATCTCGATGGAGAGCCGCTGTCCTCAAGCGCTTCGGCGCGGCCAGGCGGGGGCCATTTTGCCAAAACTCCGCTCGGCGCGGCAAATCGCGGTCCTGCCGGCCGCGTCCCGCGGTCGGCTCCACAGCCGCGCGCGGCGGACTTTAGAGCTTCGCGGTCTCCACGGCGCGAGGCTCCTCGGCCCGCGCCTCGAGCTGCCGAGCGGCGCTCTCGCTGCGCTTGCGCTCGAAGATCTCCTCGCGGTCGACCGCCACGCTCCGCGGCGCGTTGATCCCGATCCGGACCTGGTTGCCCTTGACCGCGAGCACCGTGACGATCACATCGTCTCCGATATGGAGGGTCTCACCCGAACGGCGTGTCAGTATCAGCATGGACGAGTTCCTGCCGGGGAGCGGGGCCTGCGGCGCGCATCCTTCTGCATGGGACCTTCCGCCTCGCTCCGTTCCCGATTTTTCTCTTGTTGGTCGTCTCGAGAGCGTGCCGCAGCCGATGGCCGCGCGCACGGGAGAGCATTTATAGGCGTCCGGATCCGGGTCCGCAAGCTGCGTTGCAGCAGGTTTTGAGCGAGCCACCGGCCCGCGACGGTCGGGGCGGACGGCGCTAGATCCACAGCACGCCGACGAGCACCGTGAGGGCGGTGAGCGGCGCGCCGGCTTTCAAGTAGGCCCAGAACCGGATCGGCACCCCGCGCGACTCCGCGCCTCGCGCGACGATGAGGTTCGCGATGGAGCCGACCAGAGTGAGGTTGCCCGCGAGCGTCGCCGACATCGCGAGCGCGAGCCACGCCCGCCGCGGGTCGTGCAGCGCCGCGACGAAGGGCTTCAGGACGAGCACGGCGGGCACGTTGCTCACGAGGTTCGACAGCGCCACGCTGACGGCGCTCAGGACGGAGATGCGGTCGAGCTGCAGGGCGCCGATGACCGCGTCGGCCCGTGCGGAGATCACCCACTTCTGCATGCCGTCGACGACGACGAACAAGCCGGCAAACATGGCGAGCAGTGGCCAGTCGATCTCGGCGTACATCTCCCGGGAGTCGACGCGACGGGTGATGAGCATCAGCGCCGCTGCGGCGATCGCGACCGCAGGGGGCGGCCAGCCGGCGAAGAATCCCGCCATCATCCCGAGCGTCACGACGACCGACTTTGCGATGGACGCGCGCACGCGGCGCTCGCGCGGCAGGTCGCCCGCGCGCCCCGGCCCGCGGTCGCCCTCGGGACGGAGCGCTTCGAGCGTCCAGAACTCTCTGCGAAAGAGGAGCGCGAGCACTGCGATGGTGAGCACCAGGCCGATTCCCGCAACCGGCGCCAGGGCCGCGGCGAACCGGGTGTACGAGATGCCCGAGAGGCTTCCGATGATGATGTTCTGGGGATTGCCCGTGATGGTCGCGACGCTGCCGACGTTCGAGGCCATCGCGACGGCGAGCAAATAAGGCAGCGGCTCGCGCTTCAGTCTCGCAGTGAGCTCGCACACGAGCGGCGTCAAGACCAGGCACACCATGTCGTTCACCAGGAACGCCGAGGAGAGCCCCGCGACCAGCACGACCGCGGTGAGCAGGAGGAGCGGATAGCGAGCGCGAGCCGCGGCCCAGCTGCTCACCGCCTCGAACACGCCCGAGAGGCGCAGATGGGCGACCACGATCATCATGCCGAGGAGGAGCGTGAGGGTGCCGAGATCGATGGCGCGGTAGGCCTCCTCGAGCGAAAGCGCGCCGGAGGCGACCATGGCGGCGGCTCCCGCGAGCGCGGCGCCGGCGCGATCGAGCCGCAGTCCCGGCAGGCCGCCGAGCGCCATCGCGAGGTAAGTCAGCGCGAACACGACGATGGCGGCGGCTTCGGTCGGCACGGAGTCGGCTCATCCGGGGGCGGCAAGCGGTGGGGCTAGAATACTCGCCACTCAGGCCCCGAGATGCCCATGCTCGAGAACGTCCGGTCCCTTCCGCTCGTGGCGCGAGGCATCGCCGCCCGGCTCGGGACGGCGCTCGGCGATCGGCCGGTCGCGCGCGTGCGCGGCGGGTCGATTGACGAGAGCTATCGATGGCAGAGCGAGGCCGGACCGCTGTTCGTGAAGATCGCCTCGGCCGGCCGGCTCGCGCTGCTCGAGGCGGAGGCCGCCGGGCTCGAGGCGCTGCGCGGCGCGGGCGCCGTGCGCGTGCCGCGCGTCCTCGCGAGCGGCACGGCGGAGGATGTCGCGTATCTCGCGCTGGAATGGATCGAGCTGCACTCGCCCTCCGCCGTGGCCGGTCGCGGAGGGTCGGCCGAGACCCGCCTGGGCGAGGCGCTCGCCCGCCAGCATCGGGTGAGCGCGGAGCATTTCGGATGGTCGCGCGACAACTCGATCGGCCGCACGCCCCAGCCGAACGGCTGGATGAGCGACTGGGCCGAGTTCTTTCGCGAGCGGAGGCTGCGGTATCAGCTCGAGCTCGCGCGCGCCCAGGGATACGCGGGCATCCTGCAGGGACGCGGCGCAGAGCTGCTCGGCCGCGTGGACGCGCTCCTTGCGAGCCATCGCCCGGTGCCCTCGCTCCTGCACGGTGATCTCTGGGGCGGCAACTGGGGCGTCGCGCCGGATGGGGCGCCGGTGATCTTCGACCCTGCCGTGTACTACGGGGATCGGGAGGCGGACCTCGCGATGACCCAGCTCTTCGGCGGATTCGGGCCGCGCTTCTACGCGGCGTACCAGGCGGCTTGGCCGCTCGAGGAGGGCGCGGGCGCGCGCGCGACGCTCTACAATCTGTATCACGTGCTCAATCACTTGAACTTGTTCGGCGGCGGCTACCTTGGGCAGGCCGAGGCGATGATCGAGCGGTTGCTCGCGGCGCTGCCGCGCTAGCGTGCGGGGGACCGCGCCGGGGCTCGGGCATGCAACACGCGTATCTCTGCGACGCCATTCGCACTCCCTTTGGCCGCTATGGCGGCGCGCTCGCGCCGCTGCGCGCCGACGACCTCGCGGCGGTGCCGCTGCGAGCCCTCATGGAGCGCCATCCGCGGGTGGACTGGGGGCGGCTCGACGACGTGTACTACGGCTGCGCCAATCAGGCGGGCGAGGACAACCGCAACGTCGCGCGCATGGCCGTGCTCCTCGCGGGCCTGCCGGAGACGCCGGCCTCGACCATCAACCGGCTGTGCGGCTCGAGTCTCGATGCGGCGGCGATTGCCGCGCGGTCGATCCAGGCGGGCGAGGCGGAGCTCGTCGTGGCAGGCGGCGTCGAGAGCATGTCGCGCGCGCCCTACGTGCTCGGCAAGGCCGAGAGCGCGTACGCGCGGGGCGGGAAGCTCGAGGACACGACCCTCGGCTGGCGCTTCGTCAATCCGCTCATCGAGGCGCGCTTCGGCGTCGATTCCATGGCGCAAACCGCCGAGAACCTCGTGGCCGAGCGGCGCATCTCGCGCGCGGACCAGGACGCCTTTGCGCTCCGCAGCCAGCTGCGCTATGCGCGGGCCCGGGCCGGGGAGTTCTTCGATCGCGAGATCCTGCCGGTCACCGTCGCGCAGGCGCGCGCGGCGCCGCGCATCGTCGAGGCGGACGAGCACCCCCGGCCCGACACCACGCTCGAGGGGCTCGCGAGGCTGAAGGGAGTCGTCCGGCCCGAGGGCTCGGTCACGGCGGGCAATGCTTCCGGTCTCAACGACGGCGCGGCCGCCCTGCTGATCGCGAGCGAGGCGGCGGCCGGCCGCTACGGACTCGAGCCCCGCGCGCGCATCGCCGGCAGCGCGGTGGCCGGCGTCCCGCCGCGCATCATGGGCATCGGGCCGGTGCCCGCGACCCGCAAGCTGCTCGCGCGCGTGAATCTCACGCTCGGCGAGATCGACTCGATCGAGCTCAACGAGGCCTTCGCGGCGCAGGCGCTCGCCGTGCTGCGCGACCTCGGGCTGCCCGACGCTGCCGACCACGTCAATCCAAACGGCGGTGCGATCGCCATCGGCCACCCGCTCGGCGCGAGCGGTGCGCGCCTCGTCGCGACGGCGCTCAATCACCTCACGACGACGGGCGGGCGGCGCGCCCTGTGCACGATGTGCATCGGCGTGGGCCAGGGCATTGCATTGCTGCTCGAGCGGGTTTGAGCCGCTCACTTCCCCGGCAGCGCGACGCTCAACTCCAGCACCTCGTGACCTTCCGCGCGGTCGAAGCGGATGTGGACGGCCTCCGGGTCGATGTTGACGTACTTGCGAATGACCTTGAGCAGCTCGCGCCGCAGCAGCGGCAGGTAGTCCGGCCCGCCCCGCGCGGTGCGCTCCTGGGCGACGAGGATGCGCAGCCGCTCCTTGGCGACTTGCGCCGAGGGCGGGGGGCGGCGGAACAGGCCGAGCAGCCGCATCTCAGCCTCCGAAGAGCCGCGCGAGGAAGCCCTTCTTCGGCTCCTCGATGAAGCGCAGCGGAACCGTGTCGCCGAGCAGGCGGGCGACGGCGTCCTGGTACGCGAGCGAGACGACGCTCTCCTCGTTGAGGATGACCGGCGTCCCGGCGTTCGAGGCGGTGAGCACCTCGTTCGATTCGGGGATGACGCCGACCACCTCGAGACCCAAGATCTCCTTCACGTCCCCGACGCTCATCATCTCGCCTGTCGCGACGCGGCGCGGACTGTACCGCGTGAGCAGCAGGTGCTCGCGGACGCCGCCGTTCCCATTCTCGGCCCGCCGCGTCTTGCTCGCGAGCAGGCCGAGGATGCGATCGGAGTCGCGGACCGAGGAGACCTCGGGATTCACGACGACGATGGCGCGGTCGGCGAAATACATCGCGAGGTGCGCGCCCTTCTCGATCCCGGCCGGCGAATCGCACAGGATGAAATCGAACCCGTCGGCGGCGAGCTCCTCGAGGATCCGCTGCACCCCCTCGGGCGTCAGCGCGTCCTTGTCGCGCGTCTGGGAGGCCGCGAGCACATACAGGCTCTCGAGGCGCTTGTCGCGGATCAGCGCCTGCTTGAGCGTGCATTCGCCGTGAATGACGTTGACGAAGTCGTACACCACGCGGCGCTCGCAGCCCATGATGAGGTCGAGGTTGCGCAGGCCGATGTCGAAGTCGATCACGGCGACGCGCTTGCCCCGGCGCGCAAGCCCGCAGCCGATGCTCGCCGCGGTGGTGGTCTTGCCGACGCCCCCCTTGCCGGAGGTGACGACGATGATTTCCGTCAAGTCTCGATCTCCTATCCGATGCGCGCGAGCCGCAGATCCTCGCCCTCGAGCCACGCCTGCACGGGGTGACCGCAGAGCTCCTGCGGGAGCGACTCGAACACGCGAAAGACACCGGCCACCGAGACGAGCTCGGCATGGAATTCCTGGCAGAAGATGCGGGCGGTCGTCGCCCCGTGCGTTCCGGCCATGGCGCGGCCGCGCAGGGCGCCGTAGACGTGCACGCAGCCGTCGGCCATCACCTCGGCACCGGCGCCGACGCCGGCCGTCACGACGAGGTCCCGGTGGCGCGCGTACAGACGCTGCCCCGACCGCACGGGCTGGTGATGCACGAGCGCCACGCTGTCGCCGTCCTGCGCCGCGAGGGCTGGCACCGGCTGCAGCACCGGCGGGGGTCTCGCCGGCAGGCGAAACGGTGCGAGCACCGGCAGATCGAGCGCGCGAGCGAGCGCCTCGATGAAGGCGGGGCCGCTCACGAGCCCGACCGGCAGCATGCCTGCCCGGCGCACGGCGTCGGCCACGGCGCGCACCTCGAGCGGATCGGGCTCCCGCTCGAGCAGGCTCAAATCCAGACCGACGGCCACCCGCTCGAAGAACCGGGGCGCCGTCGCCACCCGTCCGGTGAGCTCATCGACGAGGGCTCCCGGGTCGACCGTGCGGACCCGCACCTGCGCGAGGTCCAGCGGACCGAACCGGATCTCGAGCGCGGCGAGCTCGCTCGCCTCGGCTGCTCTGCTCATGGGAGTGCGACGTTCGAAAATCCCAGGGACCGGGCCCGCCGCGCGCAGCGCGCCCAGAAAGCCGCGCAGTGTACTCGTCCCGCGTGACGCCGCAAACGGTCTCTTGCGCTCTCGGGCGCGGCCGCGGTCAGTCTGCGTCGAACACGGCCGCGATCCGCTCGAAAATGGTGCGGATCTTGTCCGTCGCTCCCGGCACATCTTGCGCGCGAAGCCGCGCGCAGAGCGCCTTGTGCAGCTCGATGAGCGGCTTGAAGCCGCTGCCGCCGCGCTGCGCGATCTCGCGCAGCGCGATGCGGCTGCGGATGTTCCAGTGGAGGGAGTCCCAGATCGTGAGGAACGTCCGGTTGCCGCTCGCCTCGATCAGCCGGCGATGAAAGGTCAGGGCCTCATCGATGTAGCGCTCGAGATCCGCGTGCTGGAACGCCCGGGCCATGCCGCGGGCGCGCTGCTCGAGCTCCTCGAGCAGGCTTGCCGCAAAGGGTGCGGCGGCCTGCACCGCGCGCTCCTCCATCATGCTCCGCAGCTCGTAGGACTCGCGCATCTCCTTGTAATCCGCGCCGCGCACCCGGGTGCCGCGAAAGCGCTCGCTCGTGACGAGCCCGGATCCCTCGAGCTCCCGCAGCGCCTCGCGGATCGGCGCCTGGCTCACGCTGAACTCGCGGGCGAGCGTGAGCTCCTTGAGCTTCGTGCCCGCCCGGTACGTGCCGTCGAGGATCCTCTCGACGAGCACGTCGCGGATGTGATCGCGCATGCAGGTGCGCTTCACCGCCGCGCCGGCGGTCATGGCTCGCCCCCCGGGGCTCGCGCGGCCGCCTCGGGCGCCGCACCGTAGGCATAGCGGTCCGCGTCGCGGTCGGCGGTGGAGAGGTCCCGGCGCTTCCAGCCGCCGCCCGTCGCGCGCACGAGGGCCACCGCGGCGCCGAGCTCGGCGACTCGCGCATCGAGCACGTCGCGGCGGGCCTGAAGCGCCGCCGTGTGGGTGGTCGTCACCTCCACGTAATCCGCGACGCCTCCTGCGTACCGCTCATCGGCATGATGCGCCGAGCTCTCGGCCGAGGCGGCGGCCGCCTGGTCGGCCTCGAGCTCCTCGGCGAGATGGTGCAGGGCGGCGAGGTTGTCCTCGACCTCCTGGTACGCGGTGAGCGTCGTTTTGCGGTAGGCGGCGACCGCCTCGTCGTACTGTGCCCAGGCCTCGCGATTGCCGGCGAGGCGCGCGCCGGCGTCGAGTAGCGGCA